>JACONB010000150.1:1802-7174 GCA_014323965.1 Prochloron sp. SP5CPC1
CCATCCAAATCGGTTGAATGCCCAAGAATAAAATGAATGCCACTAAGACAAAAGCAGGGATATGTTCGGACCACAATACCCGAGGCAATTTACCTAACTGCACCGTCAGGCGACCGAAAAAGACCTTGTTCACCATCAATAAGAAATAGACAGCGGTTAAACCGGTTCCCACCAAACAGAAAAGAGTTTGCACTGGATAGATGGGGAAACTGGCGCGAAAAACGAGAAACTCCGCCACAAAGCCCACCATTCCCGGTATCCCAGCACTAGCCATGACTCCGAGAATGGTTAAACTACCGGTTATAGGCAAACCCCGTTCTGGGTTCAGCAGTCCTCGCAACACATTCACATCCCGAGAGCCTGTTTTTTTATAAACCAAACCCACCACCAGAAAGAGGAGAGCGGAAATCAAACCGTGTCCAATCATTTGAAAGATAGACGCTAGAATACTCAGACGAGTAGTAGCAGCAGTGGCTAAGAGAATATAGGCCATGTGAGCAATGGAAGAGTAGGCTACTACCCGTTTCATGTCTTGTTGAGCAATAGCGCAAGAGGCTCCGTACAAAGCACTAACTGCTGCTAAGGTAGCTAACCAAGGTGCAAATACAACCCATGCATTAAGGAACAAGCCCACACCAAACCGCACTAGACCGTAAGTTCCCAATTTCAAGAGTACCCCTGCTAGTAGCACCGAAATTGGCGTGGAGGCTTCCACATGAGCGTCTGGTAACCAGGTATGAAAGGGAAAAATGGGAATTTTAATGAATAAACCCACCAACAGTGTCCCCAGTAGGACCATTTGCAGGGTTAAAGGCAGGTTGTGATTGCGTAAAAGTTCGTAATCAAAGCTGGAAGCGCCGCTAAACCAAACTAGTCCCAAGAAAGATGCTAGCACTAAAATGCCGGAAAGAGCCGTATAAAGGAGAAACTTCATCGCTGCATAGCCCCGACGTGCTCCACCCCAAATGGCAATTAAAAAATACAAGGGAATGATTTCCAGTTCGTAAAACAGGAAAAACAGCAGCAAATTTTGCGCCAGAAAAGCCCCAGCAGCTCCAGCAGAAAGGAGCAAGAGCATGGCATAATAAAATCTGGGTCTGGAAATGGATTTATCGCTGGCGAGAATGGCGATCGCCGTCAGCAGGCTATTTAAAAAGAGTAAGGACAGGGACAGTCCATCTAAACCGAGATTATAGTTCAACCCCAGGAATTCAATCCAGGGAATGAATTCAGGGAACTGTATTTGGTTGACCATGGGGTCAAATTCTATGGCCAAGAACCCATTCCAAATCACTACGCTCAAAGCGATGATTAAAGCTAATGTGCGGGAACGAGCCGATTTTATCGACCATGGCCAAAATCCAATCACAACTGCACCTAATATGGGCACCCAGATAAAGGCACTAAGCATATTTTCATCTTATTTTACTTTTTTATATCAACACGCAACAGGTATCGATATCGATGGCGACAATTTTACCATCATTACCTTGCTTGAGATTCTTCATCTTTTGATATAACTCAAGAATGTGAGATCAACTCAAACTTTTCAATGATTGGATTGCAACCGTACCGCCCTCAATCGCATCAAGTTGGATCCGATAGCCATAGAGCAAACTCATACCCACCAAGGGAGATGTCTCCGATTCATTAATATCAATTTGCTGTAATTCTCCGTCCCAGATGACAAAGCCACGGTACACATCAAAAATACAGGTGCTTCCATCTCCTAATGTTCCCTGTTCACGTCTATAAGCACTTAGGTTGAGGTTCATCAGCACTGAAAAAGGCAAAGTCAAAAATCCTGTGAATCCTGTATCAATGACAGCATCAATCCTTTGCCTTTGTGAACCTGCATTGCCTACCACCAGTCGAATTGTCGCCTCGCAGTTTTTATCAACAATTCCATACATCATAGCGTTACAGCAGACGACCTACACCAAAGCGATGAACTCCCTTATGTCCAATGCGAACGCACCAGATTTGAGCATCTGGGTACCGCTCTAGCAATCGATCCGAAGCAGTAATCGTATCCTCAGCAAGTTCAAAGGCTAAGGAATCGATATCGATGGCGACAATTTTCCCATGATTACCCTGCTCGATTTGGGGGCGCACCTGAGATTCATAAATCTCATTGCCGAGCCTTGCAAATTCCTCTTTACTATAGCGCAGTGGCTGAACTTTCATAGGTTTACCCTCATTGCGACTTGACCCTTCTATTTTAACCTGTTTCGCCGACTTCATCAATGAGATCGTCTAGCCATTGCACAAGCTGTTCATAGCCCGCTTCGTCATGAGGTACAACCAAATTTTTGGCAAAAGGTCGCCATGCTTTCTCAGTTTCAACAACACTCAGCATTTCTACTCCCGTTTGATCTTGAGTATGAGATCCACAGTGAGACTACGGACAAAGCCCCTGCAAAGAGTTCCATTATGATCGGAATGTAACCGAATCCTCCCATAAGGCCGCCTCCAGTTGCGGCGCGGCGCTCTGCCGCACGCAAAGCGGAGAGTCCGAAAGTAATCAATAAAACGGCGAACGGGAGGAGCACGAAATGTGTGATACGAAGCGCCCTAAGTATTTTTATGTTTGGGTTCCAGAGCCTAAAGCCAAGAATCCCTAGCCAGATCAGTCCGGGCAGGACCGGCACGGACAGGACGCTGAAGAACATGGAAATGGGTAGCAGGATGACAGCGACGACACAATGAGCTACGCCAAGCAAAGCGAGCGACGTACGGACGGTCCATTTCATTAGATGTCTCCTTTTGTGGAAGCATATCTCTTTGTTGCTTTTAATTTATTTTACATTACTTTTTTATTAATTATGTTATACCAATAGTCAATTACTACAGACCAATGACCTGTAGCCACAGACCAAACCAAGAGGAAACTCACCCCTAGGAGAATGGTCAGGACATAAAATTGTCCCTGACCGGAAACGTTATATTTAAGGCTCTGACCGCTAAAAACTGTTGTGAGTCCTGCCAAATTCACCACTGCGTCCACTCCATAACGGTCGAACCAAGAGGTCAACTTGGATAAAGTAGCCACTGCCCAGACAACGGTAAAGTTATAGACTTTGTCTATATAGAAGTCATAAGCCAGCAAATCTTGCAAAAAGCGCAAGTAAAATTGAGTCGGTCTTGCCCAGAGCCTTCCCAACTTCATGGTTGCTCCCACTATGAAACCCACAAAGCTGCTGGTGACAATTAAGGGCAGGGCGAACTTACCCAGCAAAGCGCCACTTTCTTGGGTAAACTCAGTTGGAGTGAGCCAAAATTGCCATCGGTGTACAACCAATGGTAAGAGCAAGGTAATAACTATTAAAGCTACCATGGGCACTGCCATAGGCCAAGGAGCCTCCACTGCCCTGCGGGTTTTGGCTTGTGGTTCTTCGAGAAAAACTAGGCGAAAAACCCGGGTTAAATTTAGGGCTGTGAGAGCGTTCACCGCCAGCAAAATCAGCACCAGCCAGGAACTTACGTCCCAAAACCCATTCACCCAGCGGTTCATAGTCCAAAAGGTACCTAGGGGCAGTAGGGCCACTAATCCCGCTGAACCGATAATAAAAGCCATGGAGGTAGCGGGCATTCGGGACCACAAACCGCCCATTTCCGTAATATTCTGATTGTTGGTAGCCAGAATAATGGAACCCACACCAGTGAATAAGAGGGTTTTGGCAATGGCATGGGTTAGGAGCAATAAGAGAGCAATATCTATTTGCTGTAGTCCCACGGCAATGAAGACTAACCCCAAGAAAGCGCTGGTGGAATGGGAGAGAGCCCGTTTAATGTCGATTTGAGCTACAGCCACTAAAGAAGCACCGATAGCCGTCACCGTACCGATAACAATCAAAGCATCGCTGGATACTGGGGAGAGGGTGAAAACCGGTTCCAGTTTAATCAAAACGTAAGCTCCCACTGATACTACCACGGAATTCCGCATCAGGGAAGCGGGGTTGGGGGCTTCCATGGCTTCGTCCAGCCAAAGGTTGAGGGGAAATTGAGCACATTTACCGGTGGGACCAGCAATTAAGGATAAGCCCAATAAAGCTGCTCCCAGGGGTGGTAAGGGGGACTCGGCTGCCCAAGTTTCTAACTCGCTGAAGGTAAATCCTGCTCCGTAACTGGATAGGGTGACAATACCCATCAGCAGCAATATATCTCCCACCCGTTTGGTTAAAAAAGCATCTCTGGCTGCGGATACCACCAAAGGTTGAGCGTACCAAAATCCCACGAGCAAATAAGTGGAGAAAGTGAGTATTTCCAGGAGCATGTAACTCAAAACCAGAGAATCACTGATGGCAATTCCTCCCAAAGCAGCCTCGAAAAAGCCCATGAGCATGTAGAATCGTGCCAATGACCAGTCTTTTTCCATGTACCCGAGGGCGTAAATTTGCGCCAGCAGACTGATACCAGTGACTAATTCCAAGGCTCCCAGGTTAACTGGGGAGATTTCGATGGCTAGGGGTAACTCCAGAAACGCGACTTTTAGCCAAGGGAAGATTAACTGTTGGGGTGGTTGGTTCCAAATCTGGGTAAAAGCGATGGAGGAGTGGACGAAGCCCACAAGAGTCATGAAGAGGTTAAAGTATGCCGCCGGTCGCGGACCTGTTCGCCGCACTATCCCTATAGACCAAGGGATGGTAAAAAGAGCGCCCATCAAGCCATAGAAAGGTACAAACCAACAGGTCTGGAGGAGAAAATCACTCATCTATAAATGCCCTTATTTTGTACAACATTAGCTTCATTAAGTCAAGGAATCCTGGAGTCATATTTTCTTATCCTTTTAGTATTTGTCAAGTATTTTTACCTAGTCTTATTGCGTTTGCCCAAGGAAGCTGATCCCCGGTATAAGGACAGTTTATCTTACCGTCAAGAACCTCTGGAGCGATCGCCTAGGATAACTTTCAATATAAGGGTTTTACTCATCAGCCTCCCTATTGTAAGACTCAGTATGAAGAAATTATAAAACAGGACACCCCTCCCAGGAAGAGGGAGCAAATTATAGTATTGATTAGGGGCATTTACCTCAATCATTAAGTTTTGTGAACTAATCCATTAATAATAATCAAGATAGATTATCTTGTCAAAGGTGTCAATCTATCCTAGAGTGATTATTGAGACTGATAAACTGGCAGCAGCTTGTCAATTTTCTAATGATTTAGAGGAAATCCAAAAAAATGCCAATTGCAGTAGGAATGATCGAAACTTTGGGCTTCCCAGCAGTGGTGGAAGCAGCAGATGCCATGGTCAAAGCAGCTCGCGTGACCCTAGTAGGATATGAAAAAATAGGTAGCGGGCGTGTAACTGTCATTGTACGGGGGGATGTTTCCGAGGTACAAGCTTCCGTATCTGCAGGAGTAGATAAC
>JACONB010000151.1 GCA_014323965.1 Prochloron sp. SP5CPC1
AAGAACAAGTAATTCGACGTGCTTTGAGAGAATTAAGGGTTCAAGGGCAACCAGGTGAATTAGAATCGATGTTAGGGTTCTTTGCTACCTACGTCTTAGACACTGATTTAGTTCAACAAATTCTGAGGTTAGATATGGCAATTTTAGAACAATCTCCCTTGTATCGAGAGATGGTAAAAAGGAGCGAACAGCGAGGTATCGCCATCGGCGAACAACGGGGAAAACGAGAAGGTATTACCATCGGAGAACAGCGTACTACCCAACGAGTCGCTACTAATATGCTTCGCATGGGGATGGCAATAGAGCAAGTCTCTGAGGTAACGGGACTTTCTGTTGAACAAGTTGCTCGATTACAGCAGGAATCTTCGGCTTCTGAGTATAGCAATTCTGAACTCTGAACCCCAGGGCGCACAACCTGCGCCCCTACAAAGCTAGTTATTGGTAACTTCCTGCAAGTTTCCTATTCCTAATTATCAGAGTAGTGTTGCCTTATCACTGACGACTCGACAAATCATCTTCAATCACGCTATATGTGGCTAAAACTACCTACATGCAAGGGATTGAGGAAGTTTCTTATGTTTCATTTGGGGGCGATCGCGCAGCCGTTGCGCCCCAGAGAGGTCACTGGTAACTGTTAAACTGTTTCTCCACCAAGCTTACCAGCAAATCACGAGGAAGAAATCGACTCACATTGACAAGAAATTGATTAAGCAAACCCCCTGTGACCACATTAGACTGATTTTGAGCCAAAGCCTTCAAAGCATCCCGCACCACCTCTTCAGCAGGAACATATTTGGGGTTCTTCCCAGCCATGGATGGGGGAAACTCAGCCACCTGGAAAAATTGGGACTCCGTTGGACCAGGACAAAGAGCTAGAACACGGACACCTGTTGCTTTATTCTCCCCCCACAACGCCTCACTGAAACTGAGGACAAAAGCTTTACTAGCAGCGTAGACGGAGAAATAGGGGATAGGTTGAAATCCGGCGGTGGAAGAGACGTTGATAATACCTCCTGAGCGCCGTTGCTGCATTCCCGGCAAAAACAAGTAGGTCAACTCCACTAAGGCAGTAATATTGAGTTGAATCATTTCAACCTGTTTGGACAACTTCCTCTCGTGAAAAACACCATAGTCTCCAAAACCAGCGTTGTTGATTAAAAGATCCACCGTCAGTCCTTTGTCCTGCACTGCTGCAAATACAGATTGAGTTGCTCCAGGCGCCGTCAAGTCTTGTACAATGACATCTACTTGTAAGTTATATTGGTTTTGTAAATCTGATGCTAGTTGTTGTAACTTAGTTTCAGAGCGAGCAACTAAAACCAAATTCCTCTGACGGACAGCTAGTTCTTGAGCAAAGGCGGCGCCAATTCCTGAGGACGCACCAGTAATTAAAGCAGTTTCCATGTTATTTGAGTATAAAGGGTAAAGTATACATGAAGAGAGATAAACTGGTAAAAGCAGCTGAGAAGTTATTAGAAAAATCCATTATTTACTATCAACAACGTCCCGTGGGAACTGTTGCCGCCCAAGACTCAGAACAGGAATCGCTGAATTACGATCAGTGCTTCGTCCGGGATTTCGTTCCAGCAGCTTTGGTATTCTTAATCCAGGGGAAAACCGACATTGTCCGCAACTTTTTAGTGGAAACAGTAGCTTTACAGAAGCAGGAAAGAATCATCGATTGCTACCAGCCCCCTCCAGGTTTGATGCCCGCCAGTTTTAAAGTAGAATCTATGGGAGACAAGGAGTATTTGAATGCAGATTTTGGCGAACAGGCTATCGGTAGAGTAACCCCCATTGATTCTTGTTTGTGGTGGATGATTCTATTGCGAGCTTATGTGAAAGCAACGGGAGAAATATCCTTAGTTCATCAAGAAGAATTTCAAGCAGCACTGCAATTCATCCTGGATATTTGTTTGGGACCGCAATTTGAAATGTTCCCCACCCTATTAGTTCCCGACGGAGCCTGCATGATTGACCGTCCTATGGGGGTTGAAGGCTATCCTCTGGAAATTCAAGCCCTATTTTATGCTGCCATGCGCTCCGCCCGGGAATTACTCCTACCCAATGAAGAAGGTAAAGCTTGGATTAATCAAATAAACAATCGCCTCGGCAGTTTTGTCTTTCATATCCGCTTTTATTATTGGTTAGATATCCAGCAATTGAACCAAATCCATCGTCACAAGGGAGATGAGTTTGGGGAAGACGTAGTAAATAAGTTTAACATTTATCCAGACTCCATTCCTAACTGGTTAACCGAATGGATGCCGGATCGGGGGGGTTATCTCGCCGGGAATTTGGGTCCGGGCAGGATGGATTTTCGCTTCTTTGCCCTAGGGAACTTGATGGCTATTATAGCTTCTTTGACCAGTGAGGAGCAATCTCAGGGCATTATGGATTTAATTGAAGAACGAGCCTCAGACTTGTTGGGCAGAATGCCCATGAAAATTTGCTTCCCGGCAGTGGAAGGTTTAGCATGGCAAATTATTACTGGTTCCGACCCCAAAAATACCCCTTGGTCTTATCATAATGGAGGAAGTTGGCCTGTCTTAATTTGGTTTTTGATGGCTGCGGCTCTAATGGTAGGGAGAGAAGACTTGGGGGATAAAGCATTGGCGATTGCCTCTCCTCGTCTCTTGGAGGATCAGTGGCCCGAATACTATGATGGTAAAAACGGTCGCTTAATCGGTAAAGCAGCTCGAAAGAATCAAACTTGGACCATTGCCGGATTTTTGCTTGCTCACTTGCTACGAGAAAATCCCAGTCAGATCTCTTTGTTTAGCTTTGCAGAAGATACTGAAGCTGCTGCTTGTGCTATTCCTCAGCGGTAGCGGTAGGGTGGGCATTGCCCACCGACAGATTATATCGTAGGTTGGGTTGAGGCAACGAAACCCAACATCAAAGGAGATTTGTGTTGGGTAACGCTTGCGCTCTACCCAACCTACTAAAATATTATTTTAGTCGTGTTAGCCTTTTTCGTAACGCACCACCAGTATATACCATTTACACTTAGATGCGCAAAGACTTACAAGCAAGTTTAACAAAAAGTCATATCAATCCAGCCCAACTCAGTACTTTTCAAAGAATTTTATTGACTACTGACGGTACCCTGACGGAAATATTAGAAGCTTATTTATGGGAAAAAATTAAAGTTGTGAAATTGTCCGAAGAGATATTAAAGCTGAGAGAAGATATTCTTCCGTTAGCAGTCAAAGTAGGAACTGAGGTAATAGACAGGAAAATTCTCCTCCAAGGTAGCATTAGTAGAAAGAATTTTATTTATGCCCAGTCTATTTTAGTGCTAGAAAGATTAAATGAGAAATTAAAATACGGATTGACTAAATCTAAAGAAGCCATGGGTAGACTCTGGTTGGAGAACAAGATTGAAACCTTTAAGGAAATAATTGATTCAGAAAAAGAAGCTGCTGGAATATTAGCTGATTACTTTACCATTGACCCAGAAGATAAGCTCCTCTCCCGCACCTATATAGTTTATTCTCAACGACAGCCCATAACTATGATAACAGAAAAATTCCCGGAAAATTACTTTCTCCAAGATTTGTGATTTATTAAATCAGTTCCTGTGTTTTTCTCGTTATATTGCACTAAGTCGTTTCCAGTTAGCTATATATAGGAATAGTTGTTAGAGAGTTAAAGACTGTTTGTCAAATATTTGTCAAATTAGCTTCACTCCAGAAAGGTTACTTTATAGTTTCTTGACAAACAACATCTTACTTGGATCAATATCACACCATAGTTGTTAGATAAATCACTGTTTTTGGTCAAATACAGTGGATAAGATAATGGTACCAATTAATTCCTAGGGAGTCTAAGTAAGATGACGATAAAACTTGCCACAGTCGAGAATCAACCAAACGTAAAACCCTGGTGGAACCGTCTTCTCTGGGGAGACCGAAGTCTATTTGCAGATTTGAGGAAACCAGATGTTCCAGAGAAAGCAATATTACTTCACAATCAAGTGTTGAAGGAAGCAAGAGAGCTGACTGAACAAGCAGAACTGCTAGAAAAAAAAGAATTCAGTAACCATGAATTTTTACTTTTTTTGAGAATTAAGGATAACTTAGAAGATTTACATCAGAGTGCTGAACTGCTCTTAGCGGGGTTAAAAGTCAATCAACTTTTCCAGGTGAGCGAACAATTGAAATTGTACTATATAGGTTTAAAGTCAGAAGAATTTAATTCCTTCCTGGTTGACCTACTGAATGAAAATTTTACTAAAGATGTGATGTTAGCCTTGATAAGCAATAAACTAACTTCTGCCATACCTCAAATAGGATATGCAGAGCGAAACTATGCTTTAACACATTATCTAGAAGCTTTAGACAAGTTAGCCGAGCAAGAGTCGGTGTTGCAGCTGATATCCTCATGGAAGCAACAGGAGCTAACTAAATATTCAATCTTGAAACATATCAATGATATTGTTCAGAGCATTCCGACGGAATATCGCCAAGACCTGAAAGCATTGACTGTACTAGTTAAGGCTAACTACAAACTCTTCGAGCAAATTGCTTCGATTATCAAAATACCAGCAGGAAAAAATACACCGAAAACCCATGCTCGTATTCTGCAATACATTGCTCTCGCTCATGAGTATCAAGCTGACTACTCCCAGTTTCAGGAACTAAGCAAAATCTTGGCAATTTGGGAAAATTCCTATCAGAAAATCCTGGATATTCGCGAGGAATATAACAGTCACCAATACAAGCAACCGCAAGAATTTAGCCAGGAAATTCCCGGGTTAGAACTGTATCAAAAATACAGTACCTATTTACCCAACCGCTGAACCGCTGAGGGGGAGCAATTACTTTTTTTTTGCTCCGCCGCCACTCGTAATCCTCGCTCTCTCGATATTCTGTCATCAATTGAGCTACCTTTTCTTGAATCTCCCTATGGCTCGAAACTCCTTCATAAGCATACCGATTATAACCATTAGTAACGATGATATTTTCTAAATAACCCACCCTTTCTTCTGTATGAGGGTGAGTAGATAGCCATGCAGGGGGACGAGGACGATCTTCCTCATTGAGAGTAACAGTTAGGTTGCGCAGTCCATCCGCAGCATAACCGCTAACAGCCAGAATTTTCGTACCGATAATATCCGCTTCTCTTTCCATGTCCCTACTGTATTTGAGAACCACCAAATCAGCAGCAATATCACCAAAAGGGATAAACTGGGTCAAGTTAGCCGTTAAGTTTCCTTCCGTAACCAACTTAAAGCCATGAGAAAGAACAGCATGGGATATTTCATGAGCCAATAACCCCGCTAGTTCAGCTTCTGACTTAGTTTGGATCAGTGCCCCAGCATTGATAAAGATTTTGCCTCCCGGAAGTGCGAAAGCATCATATTCAAATTCATTTCTCCCACCAAAACGAGCCAGTTTCGCCCCCATTTCCCTCACGTAGGTTAAGACAGCTTCATCTTCAATCATGGGTACTTGTCGCTGAATCTGCTCAGAGAAGCCCTCCCCTACTGCTGACTCTCCCTGAATTAACAAAGTGGTGGTTTCAATTGCGGAAAGAGTACCGAATAAATTACCAGTCAGAGCCAAGCCGAAGATTCCCGTAATAAAACTACCTATAGCATTCCCACTCAATCGCTCCCGCAAATCCCTTTGGTACAGTGCTAACTGAGTATCAGCTAATTGGGTAAATTCCGAAGCTTGGGGATGATCGGGGTGGAGCAAAGCAAACTGACGGGCTAAAATAGAAGCTTCGAGCCATTCTTCCTCCTCTTCAAAAATCTCAATGGCCCCTCGCAGCAACTCCGGTTGGTTCGGATACATAGTTGTGGCTCGCTCTAAAACTGCCACAGCCTCCTCTGGTTGGTTATAGGCTTTTAAAGCGCGACTATAGCGCAAATGACCAGGAATAAATTCGGGATACTGCTGAACTAAAAATCCCAGCGGTACAAGAGTTTTGCTCTCTAGTTGCTGCTCTAAACCCTCTCCAGATATACGCCAGTAAACCGCCCCCTGGGGAGATAATTCCTCCGGGTCGTAAATTGCTTCCGGTACCCTCTCTACTTCTGTTTCCGCTGCAAAGGGTTCTTTGAGGGAGCGGTATAACTCAGCAGCAGATTCTACATCTCCCGATAAGTACAGTCGATCTGCTTCCATGTATTGCTCATATTTCTCGTGTCTAGCAGGAGTTATTTTTTCCTTCTCTGTAGTGGTTTCCCCTGTTTTCCCATTATCTTCCTCTTTTGCTCCCGTTACCACCTCCGGAGAGTTGGGGTTAACTGCTATAACTCCTGCTGTAGTTGAGAATAAGAGAGCTAAAGCGATGATCAGTACTGGGATTGGCTTTTTCATAGTTTTTCTCTTGTATCTGTATCTCTATCATGAACCATAGCGACGGGTAATACTAGGACTTTAGACTCAATAAACTTCATAACTCTTAATATAATTGCTCATCAAATCGGTTTACTCTAGAAATTTGGTAAAGATTGATACACGAATATTGATACAAACAGGATTTAGTATGAGCGTTAATTTAGCAACCATGTTGCGCGAGGGAACGAAAAAATCCCACACCATGGCAGAAAACGTTGGTTTTGTCAAGTGCTTCCTCAAAGGGGTTGTGGAAAAGAAGTCTTACCGGAAGTTGGTTGCTAACCTCTACTTCGTCTATTCAGCGATGGAAGAGGAAATGGAAAGGCTGAAGGATCATCCCATTGTCTCTAAAATTTACTTTTCTCAATTAAATCGCAAGGAAAGTCTGGAAAAAGACTTATACTTCTACTATGGAGCCAACTGGAAACAGGAAATTCAACTCTCTCCTGCTGGATCTGCCTACGTGGAAAGAATTCACGAAGTAGCTGCCTCGAAACCAGAATTGTTAGTCAGCCACTCCTACACCCGCTATCTGGGGGATTTATCCGGGGGACAAATTCTCAAAAAAATCGCCCAAAACGCCATGAACTTGGAAGCAGGGGGAACTGCTTTTTACGAATTTCCAGACATTCCCGACGAAAAGGCATTCAAAAATCAATACCGCCAAACTATGAACGAACTGCCTGTGGATATGGCAACAGCAGAGGAAATTGTAGCAGAAGCTAATGATGCTTTTGGCATGAATATGAAAATGTTCCAGGAATTAGAGGGCAACTTGATTAAGGCGATCGGTATTATGGTCTTCAATAGCCTCACTCGCCGTCGCAGTCGCGGTAGCACGGAACCGGGATTGGCAACTGGGTCGTAATTGTGTTTCACGCAGAGACGCAGAGGCGCGGAGAGGAGGGGTCTCTCTGTGTCCTCTGTGCCTCTGTGGTTTAATCATAACTAAAATTGTTATTGCCTAGCTTTCTATTCCTAAAGCAAGAATGCCTAATATTTTGCTCAAATTATCAATAGAATATTCGGTTAAATCAATATCTAGATTTCTATCTTGCAGGCGCAAAAATTTCCAAATATTCCCTGTTGTAACTGCTCCATAAATGATAGGTATCTCGTTTCCCTCTTGTTGATTGAATAACTGTGCTGCTAACATTATTGCCCCACACTGACCTAAACCTAAATTAAGATTCTCTTTTTTAGCTTCTACAATAGCCAGAACTGGAGCTTGAATGTAAATTTGTTCAGGGGATAAACTAATCAAGAAATCAAAATCCCCATTTAATCCTTGAGATTTATCAATATTAAATTCGTTGCCAGAAAATAAACTGATTTGTGAATTTGCCCTTCGCTTTATTTCTAGTAAAATAGGGGCAATAATCATTTCCGAGCGAGATTTTTCTGTATTGATTGCCAGAGCTAAAGGAACATTAAACTCCAGGGTATCTACTAAAAGTTTACTTGGTTGCTGTTGGGCAATAGCGTTGAAAATATTGGGACTTTCATTAATAGTGAGCTGAAACTTTTCCTTGACTGCTTTTAAAGTAAAATCACTATAAGCCATGGTTTACTCATTAATTTTTCACACAGAGGCACAGAGAACACAGAGAGAGAAGAGATACTTGATTACATCGTAGGTTGGGTTGAGGGAACGAAACCCAACAGCAAAAAAGAAGCTCACAGAGACAATGTCTTTACTTTCTGGTCCTTTTGGGCCAGAGAGCCCAAAAGGCAAAGAGTTGCCTCTGCGCGCGGAGATTTGTGTTGGATAACGCTATCGCTCTACCCAACCTACTATAGCTCTAATTTGAGAGTATAAGCATTAATGATTTTTCTAGAGTCTCGCGCTCTACGCAGCGCAAAGAAAGAAGGAAGATTTTTCGAGCAAATCTTATAAAAAAAGGCTGTACTCTGAACCCCGAACCCCTTATCCGCCCTTCCGCGCTTACCAAACAATCTTTAAATCCAGAACAAAACCTGGTAGAACATTCTCCCCTGATAAACTAGGGGGGTTATCTAAAACTTCCTTTTCTTCCCCAAGACGATAAATCTCAACTTGACGTTTCTTCGGATTAATTAACCAACCTAGTTTAACCTCATTTGAGCTATATTCCTGCATTTTCTCTTGAGTGTCTTTTAAGCGATCGCTCGGTGACATGAGTTCAAGAACAAAATCCGGTGCAAGAGGGGGAAATTTTGTTTTTTCTTCTGGGGTTAATTCATCCCATCTTGCTTGTTTAACCCAAGAAACGTCTGGAGAACGCTCTGCACCATTGGGGAGACGGAAACAGGTTGAAGAATCAAAGCAAACTCCTAGTTTGGCTTGTTCGTTCCAATTTCCTATCTTAAGAGCAAGATTAAAGTTTCTTTTGCCTGTTTCTCCCCCTGTTGGCGACACAATAATTATTTCTCCTCTAGCATTTCGTTCTAATTTAACATCTGGATTTTGGCGGCAAAACTGGTAAAATTTTTCACTATCTAGCTGAAACAGTGGCTCTAATTTGAGAGTATAAGTATTCATGATTTTTCTATAGTCTCGCGCTCTACGCAGCGCAAAGTATTACTCTCTCTTTCTTCTCTCTGCGTCCTCTGCGCCTCTGCGGTTCATTCTTGTTTAATATCCCCATCAGACAAAATCAATTTCTCCAGTACCTCCTGTAACAAGGTGGGCAAACGGCGCATAATCTTGCCTTTTTCCCTATCAACTGGTACCAGAGTGACTTGAGCAGTGAGATAGAGTTCATTTCCATCTAATGATTCTAACCGATAATCCCAATTCAGGCGAACTTTCTCTATAGCTGCTAACCGCGCTTTAAGCAAGGCGGACATACCGAGGTAAATAGGTTTGTGGTACTTTAGGGATAATTCTATCACGGCTAAATCACAACCGAGAGCCACTAAATCAGTGTACTCCATTCCAAGGTAACGTAAATGCTCTATTCGTGCTTCTTCCAACCAAGTAATATAATTTCCGTGCCAAACTACACCAGCATAGTCGGTATGATGGGGTTGGACTTTGATTGGGTATTCAAACCAATTGGTTGTTTGTTTCTTGTTCAAGAGACATTTTAATAAAATATAGATCCATTATATCTCTTTTTTGTATAGCATGGGGTAAAGATTTCGAGCTAGACTGCCCCTGATATAGGCGAACATAGTGCTTTCCCAATTAGATAAACCATTTCATCCAAATCTTCAGTTGTGAATAAACGGTGATTTTCTGCTTCTGTCAATCCATTGTTCATGCCTTTAAAACCAGTATTATGAAAAGTTTCTACCAATACATCGTAATTAATTTCTTCATGAGGAGCATCCGAATTAGCTTTTTGGTTGTAGAAATTAAGCATATCTTCGTAATCTTGACTGCTGGAAATTTGATAATCCTGTCTCAGGCTCTCAGGATTATTGCCCATAATAGCTTCACCAACTGCTCCAGCACAGCCACCAAATGCACCTAGAACAAACAAAGGCTTGCGGTAGTGGATTGCCAGTGCCGCTTCTTCAGCAATTCCAGGGAATGCCCCCTTATAGTCTGTAACCTTCCCACCAAGGATAATCCGAGCATCGATTCCCTTTGCCATTTCCTCTCGCATAGCAGTCAGACAACGGGCCCAAACATAACGATGCTCCCTGTTATTAGGCTCCAGATAAGTATTTTCGTCAAGGCTAAAAGGCGGGAGCTGAAGGTCTTGAGGTAGAGGAATCGCCCGAATTGAAACTTCATTTTTATGGCTAGCCTGCCACTCAACGGTTGCCTTAAGATGCAAAGGCCAGGCTAAGAAATTCTGTATCTTCTCTCCTCGTTGGGTGGTGTCCTCATTGTAAGCCTTGACCATTTCCACCAAATCTAGGGTAAAACCACCAGGACGTAGATCGCCGCCATAAGCAACACTAGCTCCTTGAGCCAGAAGATGGCGACTAATTTCAATGAGTGCCCTTTGTTGATGAACAGCACTAAAGCCAAGTCGCTGTAAATCGGGACTATCAGAAATGGAAATCCCGATTACTTTATTAGAGAGTGGTTTTTGCTCTCGTTTTCTTGTCACTTGGGGCATAGGCTGGAAAGGAGTCCAAGCTTTAATTCCTGGATCCAGAGAGTTGAGTACCTTCATCTCGTCATCTCCTAAAGGGGGATCTGGATAGATTAAGAGAGTACATGGTTGAGGTTTGTCCCCTTGCCCAGATTGGACTTGATTTAATAATTCAGGAGCGAAAGGGATAACCCTGGCTTGCTCTGGGATTCTTCCAATCTTTTTTAAGGTTTCTACATAGCCAGGGAAGTAGCGATACCGCAGCACCTCAAGCAAAATCCTGGCAATAATAGTGGGAATCGTCTCAGTCCCTTGCGGCATTGATTAGCAGTATAGGAACTCTATATTTCTTAGCGGTTAAGATTTCCCAACGGCAAAAATAGCGGGTGGCATAGGCATCTGTCTGGCAGATTAACAGAGCAGAATCCTTAAGACCAGCTTTTATTTCCTCCCTAAAATCATAACCAGGTGCTATGTCCTTGGTATCAAAAAAGTTATCGAGTGTATTATCTTCCAAAAGCCATTCACGAATTCCCTGAGCAAGTTGAAGCTCGTCTTTTTTGGCATGACTGAGGAAAAGTTGAACGGGAGGGGGTGCTTTTCCCTCCTCTGCCTGCCCTTTTGATGTAATTGGTTGCAGTTGTCGGCAGCAGGAGTGTAGTACCTTTCTCAATAGAGTGTCCCGCTGGTTAGCAGTGTTGTCTATTTGGTAGATTCTGATAAAGTTAGTCTGGGCAATTTTATCACTCAAGTTATAGGCTGATTCAGTCAGTGCCACAGGGTAAAGGCGATGGTGGGGGGCTAACCGGGAGGCAGCATCCCAAAGGGATTCAATATACTGCTCCCAACTTTTATTGATCACCATGTGGTCATCTATCAGGACAAACGTGGCGGAGTTGAGAGAGTCCTTCAAATTAATACGTTTAGGACTGTCGGTTTCTGGTGGAAAGGGTGCTGAACGAAAATGAATCGGAATCCCAAGACCTCGCAACAGGGGATGTTCTGGATCTGCACAGATATGCTGAAAAAGGTACTTAGACAAATGTTGTCCCTTAGGAAACTGGGGATGCCAAATGAGGTAAATTCTAAAGTAGGGATGATATTGAGTCGTCATGGGGTTAAGTTGGAGCCGCAATAAAACTCTTTTATCATATTAACTCTCAATCGCCGAAATTTGTGCTAGTATTAAACGAAGTAACAGTTAATTTAACAAGATTTTATGGCAAGAAAGGTATTCGTCAGTTACTCACACAGATTAGATCAGCCAGCAGCAGATGACTTTCAAAAAATATTTGCTGATGAACGTGATGTTTTTATTGATAAGTCAATCCGAGAAGATATCGGTGAATTTGCTGCGTCAACTATAAAAGAAAGATTAAAGTTACTTATCAAGGATAGCTCTGTAACAGTGGTGCTTATCGGGCAAGAAACAGGTGGCAGAAAATGGGTTGATTGGGAAATTTACCATAGTCTTAGAAAATCCGATGGAAACGGGAGAAACGGACTATTAGGGGTGAAAATTCCCAATAAAACTCATTGGATTCCAGATAGGTTATTGGATAACATTCCTAATATGGGTTTAATTATTGACTGGCCGAGGGATTATAGAACTTTAGCAAATGCTATTGAGGAAGCATTCGACGCTGCAAAAACTGGTGTTCCAGATCTAAGTAAATCACTAAGAAAAAGAAATTCCTCTAAACACAAATCAACATAGTTGAGTTTAATAGTAAATTCTCAACTTTGAGGGTAGGGTAGGCAATCTGGAATTTACTCTTCATAAAGGGTACCAAACGTTGTCCCAATTGCCCACCCTACGAACTACTTCTCTCTGCGCCCTCTGCGCCTCTGCGGTTAATTCTTCTTTAATATCTCCATAGGGGGGCGTAAATACCCCACCCATGAAAAATTATCCCAATAACTCCTTAGCCTTAGCTAAAACGTTATCCACAGTGTAGCCGAATTTCTCCAAAGCAAGACCACCAGGGGCAGAAACCCCAAAGCGCTCGATACTAATAGTTGCTCCTTCGCTACCCACATAGCGATACCAGCCAAAGCTACTACCAGCTTCCACAACCAGCCGTTTGGTAACCGCTTTTGGTAACACAGACTCCTGATAAGCCTCATCCTGCATCTCGAATAACTCCCAGCTAGGCATGGAAACAACCCGAACCTTCTTCCCTTCACTGCGCAACTTTTCCCCAGCTGCAACACAAAGTTGGGTTTCGCTCCCAGTACCAATGAGAATTAGTTCCGGGGTTCCTTCACTATCGCTCAGGATATAAGCTCCCTTGGTGGTTCCTTCAATGCTACTACCAGCTAAATTAGGTAAACCTTGGCGAGACAATGCTAAAAGACTAGGAGTTTTCTCCAACTCAATAGCTGCCTTATATGCTCCAGAAGTCTCATTTCCATCAGCGGGACGAATTACTACTAAGTTGGGAATCGCCCGTAAAGTAGGAATATGCTCAATGGGTTGGTGAGTAGGACCATCTTCTCCCAGAGCTACAGAATCGTGGGTCATTACCCAAATAACCTTGGCTTGAGAGAGGGCTGAAAGGCGAATAGCACCCCGCATGTAGTCGGTAAACACGAGGAAAGTAGCCCCATAGGGAATTAAACCGGAATTATGGAGGGCAATACCGTTACAAATTGCTCCCATACCGTGTTCCCGCACCCCGAAGCGGAGGTTGCGATTTTCGTAGCTACCCCGCTGGAAATCCCCACAGCATTTGAGCAGGGTTTTGTTGGAGGGAGCTAAGTCAGCGGAACCCCCAATTAATTCGGGCAATACTGGGGCGATGGCGTTCAAGGTTGCTCCCGATTGATTCCGAGTAGCATCCTTTTTGGATTCAGGAGTATAAGTGGGCAAGCAAGAATCCCAATTTTCCGGCAGTTTGCCACTCAACATCCGTTCTAAGAGAGCACCATCTTCGGGGTACTTGGTTTTGTACTGAGCAAAAAGCTGATTCCATTCTGCTTCGTAGCTTGCACCCCTGTCTACTGCCTTGCGAAAATGGTTCAGAGCATCTACTGGAACCTCAAAGGGAGGATATTCCCAACCCAGATTATCCCTGGTAGCCTGCACTTCATTCCCACCGAGAGCAGCACCGTGAACTCCGTGGG
>JACONB010000152.1 GCA_014323965.1 Prochloron sp. SP5CPC1
GCGGAACTCCAAACTATACAGCGGTCCGACCGCCGAGGCTATAAAGCGACAAAAGGGAAAATGTTCACATTGCAAACTACCGTTCCTGGAGATACACGGTCCCGTGGAATTGCACCATATTGATGGGAACCATGGCAACTGGAGTAAGAAGAATCTAGTTGCTCTCCACCGACCCTGTCACCAAGCGCAGGTGGTCCACCGCGAGCGGATCAAGGATGGGGTACGTTCGCGCGCTGTAAAGGCGTAGAATTACCTAAGCCGGATGAGTTGAAAGTCTCATGTACGGTTTATCGGAGAGGGGCGAGATGGTAACATCTCCCTCGACTCTAATAGAAATATGTAGAGGCGTAATTAGCAATGAATATGACTAATGATGGTCAAAGAGAACCAAAAACCAGCAATAAAGCCAACGAGTTGGTTAAGCCTGACACATCGGTATGGAAGGACTTCGATTGGCGCAAAGCCGAGAAAAAAACCTATAAGTTGCAAAAACGTATTTACAAGGCTTCTAAAAGTGGTGACATCCGTAAAGTGCGGAAACTCCAAAAGACATTATTAAGGTCCTGGTCTAACAGAATGCTATCAGTCAGAAAGGTAACACAGGATAACAAAGGTAAGAAAACCGCAGGTGTAGATGGCATTAAATCCCTATCTCCAAAACGCAGGATTACCTTAGCCAGGTCATTAAAAATCAAGGGAAAAGCAGACCCCACCAAGAGGGTTTACATTCCAAAACCTAAGGTCGAAGAAAGACCCCTTGGAATACCGACAATGAAGGATAGAGCACTACAAGCACTAGTTAAATCGGTGGTTGAACCAGAATGGGAGGCCAAATTCGAGCCAAACAGCTATGGTTTTAGATCAGGTAGGTCATGTCATGATGCGGTCTCACAGATTAAAAAGTGCATACAACACAAGGCAAAATACGTACTTGATGCGGATATAGCCAAGTGTTTTGACCGCATAAACCAGGAAAAGTTACTACAGAAAATCGGAGTATCAGGACAGCTCAGACGGCAAATCAAAGCCTGGTTGAAATCTGGAGTAATGGATAGAGGTACACACAAAAAGACTGAACAAGGAACCCCTCAAGGAGGAGTAATATCTCCTCTATTAGCAAACATTGCGTTGCACGGGATGGAAAATGACTTAATGTCATACGTCCTAAAAATCCCAGTCAAATTAGAAGGGCAAGAAAACAGTAAAAGACGTAGGATATCAGGAACTAGCTTTATCAGGTATGCCGATAATTTCATCATCATACATCATGATAGAGACTTTCTGAAGTACTGCAAAACCTTTATCAACACCTGGCTCAACGACATTGGTCTAGAATTGAAGCCATCAAAAACAAGAATGACACATACTTTTCAATCAGAGCTAAGTGATGATGGGAAAGCAGGATTCGATTTCCTAGGATTCTATATACAACAACACAAGGCCGGAAAATACAGAAGTAGCCGGAATTCACACAAACAAATACACGGTTTTAACACCTTAATAATCCCAACGAAGGATAACCAAAAACAGCATCAGGAAAGGCTTGAGGAGACAATAAGGCGGAGTCAAACAGAACCCCAAATAGGTCTCATTGTCAAAATAAACCCAATAATTAGAGGTTGGGCAAATTACTACCAACATTCTGATATTAAAACCGTCAGGATAAGTAGCAAACAAGACTACCTGACCTACCTAAAGTTAAGAAGATGGGCAAAACGTCGCTGCCAAAACAAAACATCAAGAGAGTACGCCAAATACTGGTTCAAAAGAAAATACACCAAATTAAACGGTGAAAAAAGTACCCGGATAGAATTCGCTTGTGGGGACAAAGAAAACGAACCCAAACAGGCATTCCACGCTGATGTTGAATGTAGCAGCACGAAATATGTCAAAATCAAGGGAGGTAAAAGCCCATATGATGGTGACATACTATATTGGAGCAGAAAGCTAGGGAGACATCCCGAAATTTATAACAGAGAAGCCAAACTATTGAAAAGCAAAAAAGGCAAATGCAATGAGTGCGGCCTACACTTCTTTAGTGTGGAAAACTGGGAAATTGACCATGTATTACCCAAGTCATTAGGAAGAAACGACACATATGACAATCTACAATTCCTACACAGTCACTGCCATGATAAAAAGACCAGAACGGACGGAAGATACGACGCTAGGAAGGTCAACTTAAAGACCAAAACCAAATGAGTGTCTCAGCAAGTAATCAAGTTTGTTGAAGCCCCAATGACAAGGTAGACTAGTTGAGTGGCCGTGTGCAATGAAAGTTGCATGCACGGTTTCGGAGGAGGAGGGGTATATGGTAACATTATCCCTCGACTCTAATAACAATGAGAGCTGCACAAACAAAAATTGGGTGAAGCGCAGTTTGCCGAAATCCACACAACAAACCATCGATAAAATGAACAACGCTAAATTTGGTTAACAATAATTATTAGGTTGAGAAAAAGAGAAATAGCGGGACGATAAGGAAAAAGAACGAAGATACATAATCTTATTACATAAAATGTTAAAAAGTGATGTTATCCTCAGTACGGGACAAAAGTTGCAAAGAGAGACGGGAAGAGGGTTTGATGGAAATCACGATAACATCCACGAACAGACCAATTTGAGTACTAGGGGGGTCGTTGTCTAGTGGTAGTGGGATAAATGGAGTCCCAGGGGGATTTGGTAGTGGGAATGGCGGGCCATCGTTAGGTCCAAATAAGTCGTCTTCTAACGGGTGCGTACAAATGGTAATTGTCTAGATCCGTCCGGGTTAAATTGATCTGTCAATCCACGAATTATCTCCGATCTCCCTCCTATAATCAACCATGGGATTTTCCGAAAATCATCCGATGGATTTCCAAACTCCTGTAACCCCGAAGGATCCGTAAAAATCGTCTGACCATTACCCACGTACCGATACAAATTCCCATCCCCACCCCCGAAACCAATCGGATCCTCACTTATGAACCGCCCCTCATCGTGATAACGCGCCCGATAATAAAGCAAACCCGTCTCCGGCTCCAACTCCCGCCCCGTAAACCCATAGCGGAAATCCACCCCCGGGTTACTCTCACTCACCACCTCCCCAAAACTGTCGTAAACAATCCGATTTACCACCTCCCCGGCAGAATTAACCACCAAACGGATAGTGCCCAGATTATCCCCTAACCCCCACTGCACCTACCAGGGCAATATGGTCCCCATCGTAGACAAATACCTCCGAAATTGCCCCATTTAAGGACTTGGAAATGCGACGGTCAAATGCGTCATAGGCGTAGGCCACCCTCTTAACAATGTTACCATCACTATCTAAGGTTACAACTTTAGTAAGGCGATTGCGGAAGTCCCACTCATAGGAGGTCACCTCCCCCGTAGCTATTGCTGTGCGTTGGATACGGTTACCTTCCTTATCGTAGGTGTAATTATACACACCATCACTCGCAAGGCGATTATTAGCACCCGTTACATAGCCAGTATTAGTTATGTTACCATTATCATCATAACTATAGGTTTCATCCTCCTGATAATCGTGGTCCCCTTCCAGTAATTGACCGAGGTCATCGTAGGTATAATTACTTATACCATCGGGGGAGATGAATCGGGTTATCCGGTGAGCATTATCGTAAATCCAGCTATAATTGGCTAAAATGACGCTATTTCGACTGTGAGTTAGCTTTATGAGCCGTCCCACTCCATCATACTCATAGATACTCCCAATTCCTAACTCATTCTCCCCATAGCGGACAATCCTCGTCATTTGGGAAGCAGCATTATAGCTCAAATCTACCCGTTTGTCAAGTACCCCAGTGCCAGTTTGGGTGATTTGCACCACTCGGTTCAGGTTATCGTAACTGAAGGATTCCCTTCCTCCCAAACTATCCCTGACTCGCACCATATTCCCCACTGCGTCATAGCGATAATTCAGGACAACACGGGGAATATTGGGGGTTCTTTTGTTATCAACCCGAATTAAACGACTTGCTAAATCGTAGTTATAACGATAACTAGAATCCGGATCCCTCACACTAATTAACTGACTTGCTGCGTCATAACTATAGGTGATGGTTCGTCCATTTTCACCAACCCAAACTTCCTGGGTATTGCGGTTCAAATTGTCGTAGGTGAACCGACGAACTCGATTATTTCTGTCGGTTATCTCAATTTGGTTGCCAACTTTATCGTATTTATAGGAGCGAGTTGCTCCTAATTGGTTGGTTTCTGTGAGAAGACGATATAAAGAGTCGTAGATATAGGTGGTGGTGTTGTTTTCCGCGTCCGTAAGAGTGAGTAAATTTCCAACTTTGTCATAGGTGAATTTTGTGGTACCTCCTTCCGCATCGGTTATTTCAGTTTGACGATAAAGACTGTCGTAACTGTAACTGGTAGTGTTTCCCAGGGAATCGGTTACTTCCACTACATTCCCTACAGAGTCATAAGAAGTAGTGGTGGTGTTTCCTAAATTATCCTTGACAGCAGTTTGGAGGTTTCTTGCGTCATAGACGTACTCAGTTTTGCGCCCCAATTCATCCGTGACTGCGATTACATTTCCCACGGCATCGTAGGTGGTTGTAACGGTGTCTTTTAAGGGATTGATAACGGTTACAAGACGATTTCTGTCGTCATATTGGTAGGTAGTGGTGCGCCCCAGAGCATCTATGGTTGCCGTTACGTTGTTGACTGCATTATAACGGTAGGTGGTGGTATTGCCGAGGGGATCTTCAACGCCAATTTGGCGGTTCAAATTATCGTAACTGTAACTGGTAGTCCGATTTAATTCATCTGTCTACACACACTCAAGCACATTTTTAGAATAAAAAAGCCTTGCTATTTTCTAAATTTCCAAGTTATTCTGGAAAAATAAAGTTACAAAGTTTGTCTTGATTGACAGTTACAGCATCATACTTACTCTTGATTAGCTCTAGTAACCTTTGATTTATAGTGTATACATAGAGATAGGATTGATCTACTGCTCTTACAGTTAAATCAGTGCAAGGAATAATTTTATCATATTGTTCATTTTCGCTGGGAATAAATCCACCTTTACGAAAAAAGAAAAAATCACACCATTCAAATTGACCAACTTTCGATATCTCTTGAATTAATGGCTCTAAAAGCTCAATTCTACTTATATGATAAGAATTTATCTTGGCAATATTAGAACCTGATAAATAGTCTAAGACGACAAATTTTAACGAAAGAAAAATAGTAACTTCTTTCATAAAAGAAGCAACAAATTTGCCACTCAACGAGCTATCATCCTCAATAATTATCTCTAGCCAAATATCTTTCAGTTGTGTATTCATAGTCTAAAACCTGGATCATCAGAAAAATTAGGAATAGGATGAGGTCCGTGCTCAATACTATTTGGACCAAGTGCATGGTGCCAATGGGGACTACCGTGATTACTGGGTCTTCCGTGATCAGTCACATCGGTTATACCACGAAAATTTCCATGCTTATCAAAAGTTGCGCCTTGGGTATATGAACCTTTACGACCTTTGCGAATTCCAAGAGTTGTATGAGGGCCTTGAGCCTGAGGATCTCGAATGAAGTTACTATTATCGGCCCTTCTTGGGGGACCGCCCTTTTTAAAAGGATTTTCAAATGGTAAGCCCGTAGGATTACTGTCTGGATTACTCAAACCTCCTCCCTTCAATGGCGGCAAACCCCCAGCTCCCAAACCAGCACCTCCAACCCCAAGAGTAACAAAATCATCCAAGTCGCCGCAACCAGTAAAAATATCCCTCCCACTCTCATAAATATCAATTAAATCCGAGATAGTCCCCGCTGCATCCAGAACTCCATTGACTGCTTTCACCCAACCAGCACCACCACCACCAATAATTATAGATGACCCGGTTCCAAATAATTCCCCAGCAGTGCGAAAACCACCACTATGATTTCTGGTTGCTGTATCCCCATATAAGGATTCGCGAATTTTGTCCGTTAAACCACCCGTAGCTGCACTAGCTAAACCAGAAGCAAATTGGTCCGCAGCGTTGAGTGCATCGTATAAAGAAATATTGCCCGAAGGATCCACAAAAATCGTCGGACTATTCCCCACATACCGATACAAATTCCCATCGCCTGCCCCAAAACCAATGGGATCCTCACTGATAAACCGTTCGCCATCGTAATAACGGGCCCGATAATAAACCAGTCCCGTCTCCGGATCCAACTCCCGCCCCGTAAACCCATAGCGGAAATCCACCTCAGGGTTACTCTCACTCACCACCTCCCCAAAACTGTCATAAACAATCCGATTTTGCACCTCCCCGGCAGAATTAACCACCAAACGGATAGTGCCCAAATTATCCCCTAACCCCCACAGCACCTGACCTTTAGCAGTTTCAATCGCCAGAATTTGGTCAATCAAGGGACCGTGAAAATTGCGCTGAGTTAATTCCTCATCCCCATCGAATACCAGGGCGATATGGTCCCCATTATAATGATTACACTAAGAGACAAAACATTAATCTATCAAGTGAAAACGGATAGCATCTTCTTGATCAGCATCGAAGTTTTGCCTAAGGTGAAAGTGAAATCCAGGTGAGTATTCACAAAGAGCCATTTTTATCAAAGCTTTCGCCAATACTAAATAGGCATCCTTATTCGCATATATTACTGATGTATTATTCTCAATAACCACCTTCATATCTTCGTCCATCTCATCATCGAAATCAAATTTTATTGTATTCTCAGACGAGCAATCCTCGAATTCAAACTCAAATTTTTTTTTCATTAAACACCAAACACCAAACAAAAGCGCTATTTTTACTTTTGACCTATGGTAAAATCACCACATATTATATCGAGGCACAAATCTCCTTCAAGATGCAAATGGAATAACGATCTTGATGGATAATACAATACATTTTGATCCAGATTTTTAAATGGATAACGCAATGATGATAAAATTTTTGCACCTCCATCATTTACTCTGGTTATAGTTACCTCACCAACCATATAACATCCATCATTATCATCAATAGTTTTGGACATGGTAAAATGAATGATGTTGAATAGCTCTATGATAATATCTTTTGTATTATTATCAAAAACAAAAGTCAGATTGACTGACCAGTTTGTTTCAACAAAAGAAACTTTGTATAGCTGAAAATGGCTTAACTGCTTGAGTAACTTCTTGGTTTCTAGTGTTATTGTTTCAGTCATTGTTTACTTTCTTCACTAAGATTTTTTTTCTCAACTTGTAGGAATTTCTCCTTATCCTTGGCGAGCTAATTCTCCATTGAGTCTGATTTTAACTCTATTACCGTCAGAATAATATCATTTTTATATACTCCGGCTCTTAAGGCAATAGATTTTCTCCAGTATTGTGAATTTCTTGAGGAGTTGTAAGCCTTTCACCGTTTGGACCAATAGCAGGACGGTATTTTTTTCCTCCATCTGTAGGAATTATTTTTGGTCCTTGGCGAGTAACTTCGCCGTTTGGTCGGATTTGAACTCTACTACCGTCAGGATGATACCATTTTTCATATCCTCCAGGTGTTACTCCTCTGTAATCAAAGCCTTTGTTTCTCAATTCTTGCCTTGCTTCATTTCTAGTTTTGCCTGTTAAATTAGGTAAATTTTCGGCGCCAGAAGACTGATCCGACTCCAAAAACGGCGGTATTGCGGGACAAGAATTCTTCGGAAAAGACTCTATATTCGGACCAACCCCCTCATCGGGAACTGGGAAGGGGAAAGGAGCAGTATTGGGAACATCCCCAGGTACTGGTCCGAAATCTCCCGGTCTATCTTGTGGACTAGAAGTGAAATCAGGAAAGGGAGGAGTATGGAGAGGAGGAGGATTATTTGGTTTTGTCAATCCATTGGGATCTCTTCCCGGTGGGAGTGTTCCATCAGCCAGTGGACGGGGATTGAGTAATCCTCCTCCTCCAGGGAAGTACAGAAATGGACCAATCCCCCCCAATCCTTTAACTATACCACCCCCGATACCGCCTAAAGCACTTCCTATATCAGTTAAAATCCTTCCCAAACCAGGTATAAGACCAGGATTCACTGCGGCGGCGTTATTTCCAAGTGGATCCGTAAAATTCGTGGGACTATTCCCCACATACCGATACAAATTCCCATCGCCACCTCCAAAACCAATGGGATCCTCACTGATAAACCGCTCCCCATCGTAATAACGAGCCCGATAATAAACCAATCCCGTTATCGGATCCAATTCCCGCCCCGTAAACCCATAGCGGAAATCCACCCCAGGATTACTTTCCTCAATCACCACCCCAAAACTGTCGTAAACAATCCGATTTACCACCTCCCCGGCAGAATTAACCACCAAACGGATAGTGCCCAGATTATCCCCTAACCCCCACTGCACCT
>JACONB010000153.1 GCA_014323965.1 Prochloron sp. SP5CPC1
TGGGGTGGCAACCAATGGTAATATTGGGGATAAACGGGTAAACGAGGAACTAATTCCCATCCGGCTCCTGCTAAAATTTCTTTGAGACTGGATATCCTAGGATGGTCATAATTGGGATTTACCTCATCCAGGGGTCCGATTCCTCCTAAATCTCTCGCACCAGCAGCAATACATTCAAGTAAAAAATTCCTTTCTGGGAGTAGATTGGGGGGAATTTGAATTGTAATATTATGGGGGAGCATTTGCCTTGCTCTGGCAATTATTTCTGGTAGTCTGCCCAGATTGAAAGTTCCACCGCTATAACTCTGGCGAGAACCTAGACTGTGAGGTTGGAGAATAACCTCCTGAATATGACCCCAGCGTTTTTGCATCAAGGCGATCGCAGCTAAACTTTCCCACCAGTCTTCTTCTCTTTCCCCTATACCCAAAAGTAAGCCAGTGGTAAAGGGAATTCCCAATTCTCCCGCCCATTCTAACTGTTGCAGGCGCAACTGAGGGATTTTGCTAGGGGCGTGGCGATGAACTGTTGCCAGCAGTTTAGGGGTAAGCTGTTCTAACATTAACCCCATGGACACGTTCACCTGTTTTAACCGTTCCATTTCCCCAAAACTCAATACTCCAGCATTGGTATGGGGTAAAAATCCCAGAGACAATGCTAATTCACAAAGAGCGTAAATTCTTTCACACCAAGATTTTCGCCTGGTTGAACGAGAATGTACTTCTCCACTGAGAATGAGAATCTCGCAAATACCCACTGACTGAAGTTTTGCTAGTTTGTGTCTTGCTTGAGACAAGGTTAGCCAGGAACTTTCACCTGGTTCTGCTCGGAAATTACAATAACTACACCGATTAAAGCACTCATAGGTGGGAACTAAAGTATATACAGGGCTATAGGTTATAGATGAAGACATGAACAATTCAGGTTGTTATCGATAAAAATCTTCTCTAATCCTGTCAGGTAGTTGGACGATATCAAACCAGTAACCACCTAAAGTATTCATCATTTCCACCATTGATTCAAATGTAGTTGGTTTTATAATGTAAGAATTTACCCCCAAGTTATAAGTTCGCAAAATATCTTCCTCTGCTTTGGATGTTGTCATCACCACAACTGGTATTTTTCGTAGTTGCGGGTCTGCTTTAATTTCCTTAAGTGCCTCCCTTCCATCTTTTCTAGGCATATTCAAGTCTAGTAGGATCAGGTTAGGACGGGGGGAAGAACTCAAGGAGCTATATTGACCGCGATGATAGAGATAATCCATTAATTCCTCCTCATCTTCAACAAAATATACCGCTCTAAAATCCTTCTCTTCTAAGGCTTCTTCCATCAGGAAACGGTCATCTTCATCGTCGTCTGCTACTAGTATTTCTACTACCTGTACGTGGTTATCCATTTTTTTTTGTCTACTTTCTTTTGTCTTTTTATCTTTTTTGGGCAGAACTACTCCTTTTAACATCGCTTTATGCGATATTTTATCAAAGCATTAATCCCAAAAACTTGGATATCTTTGACTGTTAATCCTCTGTTTTTTCTTCTACTATGTGTTTAAATCGAGAATCATTCATAAAATTATCAATTTTTTCCTTCATGCGCCCGACGTTTTTTTTGATTAACAATAACATATTTTTACCCTTCTCGTCCAACTTATCTCCATAATAAGCTATTAGAAATTCAGCTAGAGAGCCAAGGGCTCGCATAGGAACCTGTAAATCTTGGGAGATAAAATAAGTAAAGTTCTTTAACTCTCGATTTGCCTCTTCCAATTCAGCTAAAAGCAGGTCTTGTTTTGCGTCTCTCTGCTTCCGTTCAAGGGCGTGGAGGATGGATTTCTCCAGTATAGCTGTATTAATCTGATCCTTAATGAGATAGTCTGCCGCCCCTATCTTCATAGCTTCTTGATCTATTTGATTGTCTCCCAACCCAGTGAGTAAAATAATGGGAGCACTAACGCCCCGGTTGATAGCTTCCTTGAGAAGTTCCAAACCATTTTCTGGACCGAGACGGTAGTCTAAAAGATAAATATCATGGCGCTTTTGCCCAATTACCTCAAGGGCTTCTGAGTAGGTGTCGATCCAGTCGAGCTGGAATAAGCCTATTTCAGCTGTCTCCAGTAATTCTTCCGTGACAATATAATCATCCTCATCGTCATCCACCAATAAAACTTTCAAGTAGCTATTTTTCATGAATAACTCCCTAAATTACGCCCTGGGTAACTCGACAAGTCCAAACCAGTAGTGATCTAACATTTTCATGATGGCTACCATGGACTCAAATGTCACTGGTTTAGCAATGAAGGAATTTACCCCTAAGTCATAAGTCCGAAAGATGTCTTCTTCTGCTTTGGAGGTTGTCAGAACCACAACGGGGATTTTTTTCAGTTCTGGGTCTTCTTTAATTTCCTTCAGGGCTTCCCTTCCGTCTTTTCTGGGCATATTCAGATCCAGGAGAATCAGACTGGGACGGGGGGAGGAATCAGGATCCCTATATGGACCCCGATGGTACAAAAAATCCATTAGTTCCTCTCCATCCTCAACGAAATAAAAGTCTCCCAAATCGTTCTCTTCGAGGGCTTCCTCCATCAAGAAGCGATCGTCTTCATCATCTTCTGCCATCAGGATTACGGTTGGCTGTCCAACATGTCTCATCATGTATTTTTATCTGTAGTTTGTCTGGCAGGAATTGTCACAATAAAGGTGGAACCTTCACCAGGAGTACTCTTGGCTGTGATTTCCCCACCGTGTCTTTCCACAATCTTGCGGCAAATAGCTAAACCTACCCCAGTGCCTTCATAAGTATTGCGCCCATGGAGACGTTGGAAAACGGTAAAGATTTTCTCCACATATTTTTCCTCGAAACCGATACCGTTATCCGTCACAGTGAGGCGACACATTTCCTTGCTCATGGGTTCTTCATCAGGTTCTTCAACTTTCTCCTCATAGATATCTGCTTGAATCTGGATTTGGGGGGTGACTTCTTCCCGGTGATACTTGAGAGCATTCCCAATGAGATTTTGGAGTAATTGTCGCATTTGCAGTCGATCTGCCTCAATAGTGGGTAAATCTCCCAGTTCTATTTCAGCTTTTGTTTCCTCAATACGCACTTCCAAATCGGACAAAACCCCTTGTAATATCTTATTCAGGTTTGCCTCCACAAAGGGTTGGGCTTTAGTGGTTACCCGGGAGAAAGCCAGGAGGTCATTAATGAGGGTTTGTGCCCTAGAAGCAGCACTCTGCATTCTTTCCAGGTAATCTTTCCCCTTATCGGGGAGCCCATCAGCAAATTTAGCTTTGAGGCGATCGCCAAAAGTTTGGATTTTACGCAGGGGTTCCTGCAAGTCATGGGAAGCAACAGAGGCAAAGTCCTGTAACTCCCGGTTACTCTGTTCTAGTTTCGAGGTAAATTCCCGCAAATCCTGTTCTACTTTTTTCCGCTCGGAGATTTCGGAGGCTAATTCTTTGTTCGCTTCTAATAACTCAGAGGTACGAATTTGAACCCGATGGTCTAATTCTGCGTTTAACTGCAACAGGGATTGTTCGTACTCCTTGGCTTGTGCAAAAACCTTGTCAAAAGTAGTCGTCAAAAATCCGATCTCATTTTGAGGTGGACTGGGAGGGGAAAAAGTTCCCTTCTCATTACTGACTTCAACTGCTAAATTCAGTTTTCCCAATGGTCTCAGAACAGTAATATTAATGAGTATTCCCATGAAAACTAGGATTACCACTATTCCTGTGACCATGGTTACGGTGGAAGTGGAAAAAGTTTGCCACGCCGAACGTTCCATTTCCTCAAGATCCACCATCACGATGGCTAGACCGCGACGTCCTACCGACGGATCGAACAGAACATTGCTAAAGAAGGGAAATACTTCCACCAAAACTGATTTACCGTCCAGAATTCCCTGCCAATGAGCTTCAACCCCACTGCTAGCGGCTTGATCCATGGCGGTGGTCAATTCCGGATAAACCAGCCTATAGGAACCTTTTTCTTTTTGCCTCACCCCTTTACCATAAGCTAATGTCTCCCCTGTGGGTGTTACAATTGCTACTTCCTCGATGGCTGGCAGATTGGCATAATTTTGCACCACCCGTCGCAGTATGAAAGGGGTATACCCTCCCTCCTGAACTATCTGGATCTCAATGGCTCCTTCTGTAGCAAATATTAAACCTTGGGTAATGGAATGAGCCCTTTGGCGAACTTGCTCCTCTAAGTCGGAGCGAATCAAAAGGTAATTGATACCGAGGGTAGCGGCTCCCACCGTTACCAGGGATATACCGAAGCCAGTTAGGAGTTGCCACGACAGACTGCCCTTAAATATACTCTTTTTCATAGTTTCCCTTCTATTGCTGCTGTTACTGCTTCTGGGTTGATTTCCACGTCTTGTCGAATAAGACGACTATGACGCTGGTCGTAATCGTCCTTCTGATTTTAACATCCGTTGATTCAAGAAAATGTCGCCTTTTTTACAGTCCAAAGTAATCCTAAGCAAAAAATTCCTGACTTTGACCCAGTTGGTTGGCCACTACGGCAAATACTTTTTTTGGTTGGTTTTCCACGGCATCCATTATGTCAAACCAGGCTAACATAAATTGGGTTAACTTATCTTTATTTGATACCACAAAACTAGACCGAGTCATGAGACAATCAATCACCAGGCTATCCACATCCTTCGTAGTGAATAAGATATTGCCCTCTATTGCTTCTGCGGTGCTGCTCAAGGACGGTTCCCATAATACAGCTCCATCTATTTTACCTTTCTTGAGTTCTTCCTGGGCAATGTCATTGTCCAGATCCACAATCTCCACTTCCTGAGGCGGTATCTGTTCTAATTGCAGGGCTTCTAAGAGAATCAGATGGTTCACCGTACCCAGTTTGGCTGCTACCTTTTTACCCCGGAGGTCTTTGATTGACTGAATCTGCTTTTGAGCAACAATACCGTCAGAACCAGCGGAGATGTCAGTTACCATCACCAATGCTGGCTTGTCTTTCCTCGAATCCACCTGCATAGCATCCCACATAGTCGAAAAAGTAGCGTCCAAGGAACCGGAGAGTACCGCCCGAGAAGCATCTTGCAGATTATCGAAAGGAATAAAATCTACATCCAGTCCCCGTTTGGCGAATAAGCCCGCTTCTTCGCCATAGAGAGCAATGTTATACCCCGGCCAGTCATTGATACCTATTTTTAGGGTTTTTAATTCATTGTTGTCTCTACCTACACACCCATTCACTACTAAGGTTAAACCCAGGGTTAGGACAAAAAGGAAAGACAAGAAGTTAAATTTTTGCGTTTTCATGAAAACCTCACGGGAGTA
>JACONB010000154.1 GCA_014323965.1 Prochloron sp. SP5CPC1
GTCACTTTCGTGTCTGATTCCGCCCTGTTACCAGCTTCACCCTCCGGGGACAAGTCCGTGTGGTCAGATTAGGAGTCTACAATCCCTTTGTAGGCAGGACTTGAGTTTCCTCTCACCTGCATCCCAGATTTAGTTGTCTTGGGACGCTTACGCGGTTGCTTGCGCAATCAGCTCCTTCTCAGGAAATCCGCGCATCGCGAGTTTCTAAACTTAGATTTAACGGGGGCTGTCTACCCAAGCCCTAGTTTATTCTTGACTTATGCCGCGATTTCACGCTTGATCGAATCGCCCGTTTCCTGTATTTACAAGAAGGTACAGATTCTAGTTGTTTTACCTTGGTATTGGCTAGGGTTCCGGCCTTTTTAGCACTCAGTAGCTTATTTATTTCCTTCTGCTTTGTCTTGGCAGAGATCCCTTCTGAGTCTCTTCCATAGCCAGTGGTTCATAAACCATAGGTTGTGTTTGTCCATATCGCAGAATCGGTGGTAATTCCTCCAACCTCTAACTTTCGAGCCAATCTCTCGGAGTCTGGTTTCGGTGTCTCGTTTCTTACCGGATTTATCCAGTACACCAGTATTTTCCCACGTCTTCTTGACTTCCTTTTTGATATGCCTGTACGATTCGTGGCTCGGTGTGGATTTGATTACTCCACGGGAGTTCACCCTAAAGTGCCATCCCAGGAAATTGAATCCGTCCGTTACCTTTGACACCTTAGTCTTAGCCTCATTGATTTGTATGCCTCTTTTCCCTAGCCATTCATCTATGTCTCGCCTTAGCTTTTGGATATTGGCTCCTGGCTTAAGGATGAATATGGCGTCGTCAGCATACCTTATACCCCTTATCAGACGGCCTTTGTCGCGCCATCTTTTCCATTGGTCTGACCCTAGGTTCTCGAATCCGTCTAGGGCGATATTTGCCAGCAGAGGGGATATAACACCACCCTGTGGGGTGCCTTCTTTGCTAGAGGGGTATTCGAGTTCATCAAGTTCTCCGACTTGAGGTGTTGTTTCGGAGTTATAAGCATCTGGGAGCAACTCTCCAACTTGTTTAATCCAAGTTATTACAGTGGTATGATGAACCCCTAAGACCCGTTCTATCGCTCTGGAGCCACTACCGTTGACGTACATTTTTAAGCATTCACGCTTAAATTCATCGCAGTACCCTCGATTTAGCTCATATTTTTCGATAAACTGACGAGAGCAATTAGCACAAATATAGTTTTGTTTTCCTTGTCTATTTTTTCCATTTTTGCTCCTGTCTTCTGATTTACAGTCGGGGCATTGCATAGCTAGTTCCTACTTCTTCATGTTTCTATTATGCAACGCCCATAGAGGAAATCGTTCCCTGGATCACCAGAGAGGGAATCGTTCCCTGAACCACCCAAGAGAGAATCGTTCCCTAAAAAACCATAGAGCCTGTCGTTCCCTGAACCACCATTGAGCCTGTCGTTCCCGTAACTACCAATGAGGTCGTCGTTCCCTGAACCTCCATCGAGGGTGTTGTTCCCGAAACCAACACGGAGGTAGTCGTTCCCTGAACTACCCACTGTGGTATTGAACCCATAAACTGAAGCTCTTGCCATGTCATTACTCCGAAATTTACAAACTACTAAATTACATCAAGTAAATCTCAATTTTTTTTATTCATAGCTTATGATTTAGGTGGTGGCTGAGTTTCTTGGGGATCCAGGCAGCAAGATATTGATAAGTCCGGTCTTTTTTACTGGCGGTTTGCCCAAAAAGCGGGGTTCCGTCAAGGAGAATATTTAGTTCATCGGCGCAAATCCTCTAAAAGAGCTTAGAATATTGCAGTGAAACTTCGAGCCTATAGGTATTTTAGCGATGGTTGCGCGGAAATAACCGATTTTTGGTTCGCCTCCGGTGCTCTGGTGAGAGCTGAAGAGGAAAAATAAGGCAAATACCCCAAAAAAGAGAAGCACAAGATGAATAAAGGCCAATTAGTAGATCAAGTCGCTGAGAAAGCAACTGTGACCAAAAAACAAGCAGATGCAGTTATTACTGCTGCCATTGAAACCATCATGGCAACGGTTTCAGCAGGAGAGAAAGTGACTTTGGTGGGTTTCGGCTCCTTTGAGTCTCGAGACCGTAAGGCTCGGGAAGGTCGCAATCCCAAGACTGGAGAAAAAATGGAAATCCCAGCCACTCAAGTTCCAGCTTTTTCTGCTGGGAAGCTCTTTAAAGAGAAGGTTGCTCCTAAGAAGGTTGCTCCTGAGGACGAATAAAATCAGTAGAGGAACCTCGGGCAGATTGAATAGACCAGTTCACGGAGGAAATTTAGCCTGGGCAGCAAGGGTGGCGAGCTGTCCACGGTCACTGATTGTGGATTTTTCTGCCAGTATCAATCCCTTGGGACCGCCCTCGAAAGTGATGGCGGCAATTGTTGGGTCGATGGAAGTACTCCGGTCTTATCCTGACCCCCATTACTGGGGACTGCGTTCTGCTCTGGGGCAGTTCCACCAGCTTTCCCCAGAGTGGATTTTGCCCGGGAATGGCTCTGCAGAATTATTAACTTGGGCTAGTAGGGAATTAGCTGGGCAATGCTCTCAAACTTATTTGTTAACCCCCGCTTTTGGCGACTACTGGCGCGCCCTGGCAGCAAATGGAGCTACTATTCAACCCTGTCCTCTACGAGGGGGGATAAATTGCCAGAATGTATTGCCCAAATCGGGACTGCTGTTAAATAATCCTCATAATCCCACGGGGAAATTGCTGCGAGTGAGGGAGATTGAACCCTATTTAAAGCAATTTGCTCTGGTGGTGGTAGACGAGGCATTTATGGACTTTTTACCCCCGTCCGAAGAGCAAAGTTTAATTCCCTTGGTGCAGGATTATCCCCATCTGGTCATTCTCCGTTCTCTGACTAAGTTTTATAGCCTTCCCGGACTGCGTCTGGGTTACGCTATCGCCCACCCAGATCGACTGGCGAGGTGGCAAAAATGGCGGGATCCGTGGCCTGTTAATGCTCTGGCAGCTGCTGCTGGGGAAGCTGCCATCGTCGATAGTCAGTTTCAGGAGCAAACCTGGAATTGGTTGCCCCCCACTAGGGCAAAATTATTTGATGGTTTGAAGTCCTTGCCTGGTTTAATGCCTTTAATTTGTTATGCAAACTTTATTTTAGTGAAGACAGAATGTTCCGCTTCTCAATTGCAAGCCAAACTACTGCCTCTTCACCGCATTTTAATCCGGGACTGTCTTAGCTTTCCGGAATTGGGGGATCGCTATTTTCGCGTGGCGGTTCTTTCTGGGGAGGATAATCAGCGCCTTCTCGATGCTCTTAAAGTTATATTAACATAATAACTTTATGATAATAGAGTACGACTTAATCGTCATAGGAGCAAGTCCAGAAGGAATTCATGCTGCTCTGACGGCCACCTCTTTCAATGCACGGGTGGCTTTGGTAGAGCAGCCTTACGTGGAAAGTCCCCACCTTGGTAACCGCATTCTCGGCAACTTTGCTCATTTAGACCACCCTGAGGAGGTAAAACACCGCAGGTCACTAATCCTATCTACCAAAGCCTTCGGATATTCCCCAGCAATTTTAGCTGACAGGGGAGTAGATGTAATTTCCGAAAAGGGGGAGTTTTGCCCACAGCCCAATCTAACTTTCATCACCAAACACAGACGACTACGAGCTAGGGCTTATCTAATTGCTACCGGTTCCGTACCCAAAATACCTCATGGTTTGGGACTAGAGGAGGTTGGCTATCTCACCCCCCTTTCTCTTTGGGATAATTTGAGCTACTTACCTCAGAACTTGGTTGTTCTGGGATCCAATCCCAGCGCTTTGGAACTGGGTCAAAGTTTGGCACTCTCGGGTAGGAATGTCACTCTGCTAGTACACCATAACCGCATTTTACCCCAAGAAGATCCTGAAGTCTCTCTTTTCATTCAGCGCTCTTTAGAAGCAGACGGAATCAATATTATTACGGCAGCACCACTGACTCAGGTCAAAGAAATTGAAGGGAAAAAGTGGGTGCAAGTGGGGAACAGAGCCATAGAATCGGAGGAGATAGTCCTAGCAGGGGTTCGACGAGCCAATGTTGAGGGTTTAAATTTAGAAGGGGTGGGGGTAAAAGATGGTATTTTGATTAATGAGAAACTGCAAACTACTAACCCAATGATTTATGCTTGTGGGGACGTTGTGGGGGGCTATGCTCTGTCTCACCTTGCGATGTTTGAGGCGGAGATTGCCGTGAAAAATGCTTTATTTTGGCCTTTCTTTAAGGTAGACTATAATAGTATTCCCTGGGCAATTTTTACTGTGCCCCAAGTGGCGCGGGTGGGAATGACAGCAGCACAAGCAATATGCTACTATGGGGAGGAAGTGGAGGTGGTGCGAGAATATTTCAAGGATATTCCCTATGCTCAGGTGTTGGGAGAGACCACTGGGTTTTGTCAATTTGTCATTCGTGACTCTGGGGTAATTTTGGGTGCTTATATTGTGGGGGCAGAAGCTGCTGAATTAATCGGTGCGATCGCTCTAGCCATGAAGCATAAGATTAAGTTGGATCAACTTGGAGCTTTTCCCTATCTTACCTTATCCCAGATAATACCACAAACATCTAAGGTTTGGCAGGGCTATCGCCGGAAACGCCATCGCTTTTGGCAAAACTGTTGGGAAAATTTATTTATTTGGCGACGAAATTGGACAAAATAAAATTTATCGTTTTTGAAGGAATCGACTGTGCGGGAAAAACTACCCAAGCTAATATGTTGAAAGACTACTTTACCTCTCTAGGGGAACAAGCAGTACTCAGTCCGGAACCTTCTAATGGTCCGGTGGGTAATTTAATTCGCTCCACTCTCAAAAATCGAGTTATCTTTAATAGGGATAGCCAAAAGTTTAACGAGCAAATGGCTTATTTATTTGCGGCAGATCGTTATGACCATTTATATAATGAAATTGATGGAGTTTTTAAATTAATTGCAGATGGCTGTCATGTTCTGACTACGAGGTACTACTTTTCTTCTCTAGCTTATAATGGTTATAACCCAGGTGCATTTGAGTTAGTCAAGCAGTTAAATGAACGATTTCCCAATCCAGATCTGGTGATATATATTGATATACCTATTGAAGTATCATATTTTTGGTTTTGCAAACTTGTCAGAAAATCAATTTGGGGGTTCAGCCCCCTTGAACCTGAGGCTGCTGTGCCTATGGTACATAATTTGTGACTGGATTTGCAAAAGAGGTCTTCCATACACATCCAATTTACCAACTTTGACAATCAATAGCCTCAGATTGAAAGCAGCTATTCCCTTGAAATTTGGACAGCAGTGAGTACCAA
>JACONB010000155.1 GCA_014323965.1 Prochloron sp. SP5CPC1
CGCGAATATCCGCTCCACAACCTGCCATTACTTGCCCCAATGAATGTCGTTCTGCACTTAAAAAGCCGTCGGTTCTCAGGTGGCCGGGATTTCTCCGTACTAGGATGCTTCAACGCGCAGGCGTTTCCCCTTACTCACTATCTAAGTATAACGAATCATGCCGCACGGTGCGGCGCGTCGTTTTTCCACCCCGCGCGCCCCGCGCGCGGGGCTACCAAACTCCCGAACCTTTTGGTGTCAACTATTACACCTCTCCTTACCTCTGCTCTTTCTCTAGGGAGAATGGACCAGCCAGCAGGCTAGCTTCAACTATTTTAGCTAAAGATTCCGCATCAGTGCGAACCAGTGAGGGATCTTTTAGATTCCCGTGTGGATAAAAATTATAACATAATATAATACCAACCTATTACCCAAAACGCTATAATTAATTGCCTAATTGCTCCAGCACAGCATTCCGATACTCTATGGCTGGTTCATAGTTTGGGTCAAGGTTGAGGGCTTGGTCAAAGGAGTCTAGGGCTTCTTCATAGCGTTTCAGAGCGTAGAGAGTGGCTCCTCGATTGTGCCACCCATTCACATTGTCTGGATCTAGTTCTAAGGACCGATTTAAAGCAGCTAGGGATTCTGGATATTGTCCCGAGAGCAGGAACAGATAGCCTTGATTTTCCCAAGCAGGAGCATAGTTTGGGTTAATGGCGATCGCTCGTTCAAAATCTGTCTGGGCTAATTCATATTGTTTTAGATTCAAGCGAGCTAAACCTCGATTATTATACAATAAAGCCGACTTTGGTAATCCAAGATTTTTTCTGATTTCAATTCCTTGATTGAAAGATTCTATGGCACCGCGATATTGACCCAAAAAGAATCTCAATTCTCCTTGAGTTGTGAAGTCTGCGGGGTTGTCCGGAGCAATTTCAATCGCCCGGTTTAGGGCAACGAGAGCAGTATCAAAACGTTTTAGTTCCAGTAATGCCTCTGCTCTGCAACGCCAAGCTTCATAGAAGTTTCGGTCAATTTTCGTAGCTTGATTGCAAGCTTCATCTGCTTCTGGATAGCGACCATTAAATCCCAAGACAAAACCTTTAGCAAACCAAGCTAAATAGAATTTTTGGTTCAGCTCAATTGCTTGGTCGAAATCCTCCAACGCTTCCATTTCTCTTCCCAAGCGCCATAACTGGTTGCCCTTATCTAACCAGTACAGGGGGTTATTTTTGTCTTCAAGAGAAACCGGGGGACGCCAAGAATCTAGATCCACCGCAGAAATTGGTTTTGGAGCAGATGATTCTAGAGAATAATCTTCCTGGGGAGCTAGTTGTAAAAAGGTCTGAATGGGAATGCCCAAACTGAAACCAATCTTTACTCTCACAGGTTCGGACTCATTCCAACCTTGTCCAACAATCTCATTTAAATCTTCTGCTGAGACTTCTTTTCCATCAGCTCTACCATGAATGCCGATCAGTCTGCCATTACTATCTAAAATGGGACCACCACTCATACCTGGATGAGAAAGATTGGTATAAACTAGCTCGTAGCCTTCTTTGCGGATCTCTGGTTGAGAGATAGAAGTACCTACATTATCATAGAGGATACCGGGGTTAAAGACAAACTCTTTTTGTTCTTGTAGAGGCCATCCAGCTATAAAGATATAGGGTTCCTTTGCAATAGAAGAGTCAGATAAAGATTGATTGCGGTCTTTATAGAGTGGGTAATTGTAATTAGATAGGGTAGCGGCGACCGGTTGACAGTCGGGCTGAAAATCTTTGCCCTTCTTAGTATCTATTGGTGGTTTCTCTGTGCTAAACTGGACTAGGACTAAATCGATATTTTCAGACCAACGTTTAATTTTCTCTTTGTTAATCCAGTAAACTGACCCGTCACAGGTGGTAACTTCTGCTTCTTCGCTGGTAGTAGCCATGACGTGATAAGCTGTGAGGACGTAGTAGGTACTACCTTCTTGACGAATAATTACTCCCGAACCTGGAGCAGCTTGTCCTTCAACTAACACGGTCATTTCTCTGGCTCTTTGTTTGATTTCATTGATGTTAAAAGCTGCTGCCTTGGCTGGAGAAATCAGAGTTGCAGCGCTTACAACAGCAAATCCAGCAATTAAAAAGGTCAAATTTATCTTTTTCATAATAAAGAGGTAAAGGATTCAAGTAGGGTGGGCATTGCCCACCGTCTGTAGTGCTTCTAGACTAAAATTGTGGATCCCCGATCCACCCATGGTAAAATATATCCACCAATTGGTAACTGTTTCAAGTTCCTGCGTTGGCTCGATATGCTTCTACTCCTTCATAAGCATAACGATTATAACCGCTGTTTTGAATCAATTCTTCCAAATAGCGAACTCGTTCTGCTGGGGCTGGGTGAGATGAATTCCAAGGGATAGTGGAACTGGAATTTTGCTGTTTCAAGATACCCATGACGCTGTGTAAGCCATCAGCAGAATAGCCAGCAGTAGCCAGTACCCTAGTTCCCAATATGTCAGACTGAGTTTCTAGTTCCCGACTGTACTCAAAGCTAGTGTATTCTGTGAGAATGTTAGCAAAAGGAATAAGCTTAAAACCGCTCAGAGCAGCATTGGTAGCTAATTCCTGGAAGCCGTGGGAGAGAACGGAGTGGGCGATTTCATGACCCAGTAAACCAGCTAATTCTGCTTCTGAACCCATTAATTTGAGCATACCAGAATTGATGAAAATCTTGCCGCCGGGATAAGCAAAGGCGTTGAGACTCGGTTCATCAATGACGTTGAACTCGTATTCAAATTCATCTCGTCCCATTAATTTAGCTACTTTCTGTCCCACTTCATTGACGTATTGCTGCACTTTGGAGTTGTCTAGCAGGGTGACTTGTTGTTTTTCCTGTTCGGCGAAGATTTCTCCTGCTTTCACTTCTCCTTGTAACAGGATCTCAATTAATTGAACATTACCTTCATCTCCGAACAATTCGGACTGGATCGCCACACCAAGACCCAAACCAATCAATTCTTGACGGATATATTTGTCGTACTGTTGTTGATTCTCATCGGCAAGGCGGCGATATTTGGTGGCTTCGGGGCGATCGGGATAGGAGAAGGTGAATTGACGAGCGGCGATTGCTGCTTCCAGCCAGCGTTTTTCTTCCCCGAGCAACTCGATTTTGGCGTCTAGGAGTTCTGTTTGGTCTGGGTAAAGGGTGATTACTCGATCTAAAGCGGCTAATGCTTCTTCGTTGCGCTCGTACTTTTTCAGAGTTTGCACATAGAGTAGATGTCCGGGGATATAGTCGGGATAGTTCTCTGTTAGTAATTTGAGGGAAACCAGGGTTTTGCTTTCCAATTCTTGCTCTATACCCCGCCGAGCATTGCGCAAATAAACTCTCCCAGCGGGAGGGAGGTTGTCATCGTCTGCTAAGGGAGGTGGTGGGGGTTCTGCGGGAGGAAAGTCTGGTTTGACTTGACGCTGAAGGGTAGCTGCCATTTGCAGGTTCCCCTGTTTGTAGAACTGATCTGCTTGCAGCAATTTTTGGTAGCGGTTATTGTCAAAGTTGCCGAATGTTTGCGCTATTTCTGTAGTAGCTGCATTTTCACCCACCCCTCTGTTTCCCGGATGTCCGGGCATGGGGGTGAGTGGGGGTACTTTTGACTGTACTATGGGGGTTAAGGTAATTACCAGCAAAAAGCTGAGTAAAAATGCTGTTAAGGTTTTCCGCGAATAACGGTTTAGTTTCATGTTTTATCTCTCCAACTATAGCACGTACCATGACTGTTGTCCAGTTATTAGTTAATAGTTTAACTTATGCTCAATTTGCTTATTTAATATGGATTTCAGTAAATATCTATATTTGTTGTATACTAGTTAAATCTTTAACTATGCCAGCGCGAACTACAAAATTGTTAATAATTTACCACAATGGTTGAGGCTGTGAGGGTTTGGACTCTGACTGACATTCAGGTGGATATGGACCCCAAAGGGGACATATTGGTTGACTTGCTGGCTTTGGTTTTTGTTCCTGTCTCTTTCTTTCCTGTTCTTCTTGGCGTCGTTGTAAACTAGCTTTAATTTCCTCCTGCACAGTTTGATACTCTTGTGACTTTTGTCTTGCTTGAGGGTGTATTTTGCTCCTGGGTGGAATATGATTTAATTGGGCTTGCGCCGTCTTAAGAATATCCCAACTAGTATCCAATTCTACCACACTCATAGCTTCTGGAGACTTATCTAAAATAGAGTTCCCCATTTCCACTGCATCAGCATATTGTTTCTCCCACCCAGCACAGTTGGTGAGAATAGTGCATAGAGGAGTAATATAGGGAGAACTAAGGGTGAGAATAATACCACCGAGAAAGAGAACTGCTCCCCCTAGGGCGATTCTTAATAAAGAATTTGGCGATCCTTTTGGTTGAATGGTTGTTGGTGTGTTGGTATAAGTAGGAGCAGGACTTATCTTGGTCCGTAAGAAGTGACCATTAAGAGCTGTTAATACTTCCTCAGCAGACTGGTAGCGATTTTTGGGAGTATCTGCTAACATTTTGGTGAGAATACTAGCTAATTTAGGGTCAATTTGGATATACTTCTCCCACTGCCATTCCATGGTATAGCTATTGAAGAGTTCCTCCGGTTCTCGTCCGCTCAAAAGTACCAATGCTGTCACTGCTAAGGCATAGAGATCGCTATTGGGATAGCATTGTCCCATACGCAGTTGTTCTGGAGGGGAGTAACCTGTTTTACCCACTAAGGTTCCCGGTTGCATTTGGCTACTATAGGTTTGGGTGACCAACTGCTTGACCACGCCAAAATCAATGAGCATTGGCTTGCCTCCATGAGTTGGTAACATGATATTATCAGGGGAAATATCTCGGTGGATGATGTTTCTGCTGTGAATATAGCTCAGAACAGGGAGCAAGTCTTGGAACAATTGAATTAATTCTGTCTCCCCCAAGAGACGACCTTCTTGGACTAAGTGCAAATGGGTATTTCCCTCTATATAGTCTTGTACTAAGAAGAGGCGATCGCACTTCTGGATAATTGCTTGGAACTTGGGAATTTGAGGATGATTTAGTTGATATAGTACTTTACACTCTTGCTGAAATAGTGATAAAATCTTGGGTTGGTGGGTTTGTTAGCCGTCGATTAATTCTTTTAAGACACACAATTCATCAAAACGCCCCGTATCCATAGCCAGATAGGTTCGCCCGCAGCCACCTTCTCCTAATAGTCGTTGGATTCGGTAGCGGTTGTGGATTAGAGTCTGTGGGGGTAAGGTTGTGGACATAGAGCACGTACCATCAAAATGGCGG
>JACONB010000156.1 GCA_014323965.1 Prochloron sp. SP5CPC1
CCAAGTTCTTTGGATGCTATTCGCGTCGGGACATAGGGCATGGCATGTTTGTGAGCGTTTGTTAATTAATGGTAGCAAATCAACCACTGTGTGTCAACCTCTTGATCTCCTTGATACCCCTACTCCTTCCTAGATAACCTTGATCCCCCCCAGCCGATAGGGCGGGGATATCATCCATCGCAGGTACGGCTCTTAACAAAATTTAAAAAATCAGGATTTAGTCTTTCTCGTCAGTATATACTATAATTAGATTGACTGCATCGTAAGTTCGCTTTATGGGTGGGATAGCTATTATATCAGGTATTGCGGCGATCGCCGCATTCACTCTGAGTGCTACACCCAGCAGTAGCAACCCTCAGGAAACCGCTCTCTTTAAATGTTCTCCAACCCAGACTACTCAAGAGGTAGGGGGTAAACTGATTCCTGTGGATGTTCTCGCAACCAAAGTTTCTTTGGCTGAGGGAAAAACTGAGCCGCTACAAACTTTGATTCGCTGGATACCGGAATATTTACCGCAAGGAACAGACATTCAAACACTGTGTTCCTTAGCGTCTAATAAGTTACAATAGCGTCTAATAAGTTACAATCTTATTATAGTAGCAATGAGCTACAAAATTTGCGCCTTGAGCAAGGAAAAATAGCAGGGAAATCGGTAGTTTGTCTCAAAGGAGTAAATGATAAAACAGAGTGCTCCTCAGGAGATACAGTGCTTTTTGATTTTGTCAGCGGTGATAAGTCTCCTAGTCAAGCTTTTAATAGGTTCGTTCCCCTAACAAGAGGTATTCACCGGAACCCTCGCTTGGGTTTTTTCTGGCTATTTCGATAGATCCACGACGCCAAACCCATGGTTTGGTGGGCAATTAATGATTTAATCTGATGTTCAAGTCCCAAATGTTATTCCTATTGCCCACCCTACGTAAAACCCTGAAGGGGTTTGATAAGTAGCCCGCAATTAATTCCCTGGCGGAGCGGAAAGGGAGCTTACCTGCATTTAAGTTTATTCAGCTTTTTTTGAGATGGTTCGTGGTATGGCTTAATGTCTAAAGCCTTTTGGAGAGCATTTTGAGCCTCTAGGCACTGTCCTAATGTTGCGTAAGCAAATGCCATACCATAATATGCTTCATAGTAGTCCTTATTTATTTGGATTGCCACTTTATAGTCTGCTATAGCCTCCTGATAACGCTCTGATAACCTTTTTGCATTACCTCTACCATTCCAGGAAGGGGAGTAATTACCATGGATTTCGATAGCTGCGGTATAAGCTTTTTCCGCTTCCTTGTATTCCTACATTTTGAATAAGATATTACCCTTCAGATACTGAGAATTGCGCCGCTCATCAATTGCATAGTCATCATTCCCTTGATTGGAGTTAATTCTAATAGCTTCCTCTACTATAGCAAGGGCGGCGTCTTTGTCTCCTTTTTCTAACAAGGCTTCCCCTTTGTTGTTCAATAGATAGACAGCTTCTGGTTCAATAGTTAATGCTTCATCGTAAACTTTAATTGCCTCTTCATATTGCCCTAAATCAGATAAAGCTAGTGCTTTGCAGTTCAAGGCTTCTACAATAAACCCCGTTTGCAAGGCAATAGCTCGCTCACAGGATTTTAGTTTGTCTTCAGAGCGCTTTAACTTACCCAGAGGATAGCCTCGCTTAAACCAAGGATATGCTAATTTGGGCCTGATTTGGAGCATTTGGTCATAAATATCGATTGCCTTTTCATATTCTTCCCTGTCTAGGAAGCCCTGGGCTTTACTATCCAGTAAAATTAATCTAATATAAGGAATACTAATCAGGATAACGGAAATGAATGCTATAGCAGCCACACCCCAACCCAGAAGTTTAATATTGAGGGTCTTAATCCCTTCTAAATCCTGGAGCACTGCCTTTGCTGACTGGTACCGCTCCCTATAAGAAGAGTCTACCATTTTCTGGAGTATTTTGGCTAACCTTGGGCTACAAGACACTTTTTCCTGTTTGCAAATCTTCTGTACCGAATCCCTTGCTAACCTTTCTTGGAGCATATCTGGTAATATTCCAGTTAAAGCTTGAAGGGCGATAATGCCCAAAGCATAGATATCGCTATTATATTGGGGTCTACCTGCCTTTTGTTCTAGAGGCATATAGCCTGGAGTACCAATAGCTATGGTTTGAAGAGCAACTGTCTGACCCGGTGAGCTAGTCTGGGTACTGGTAATGATATTAGTCAATTCCTGTTTGACAGCCCCAAAGTCAATTAAAACAAACTTCCCGTCTGATTTGCGTCGGATTAAGTTATCAGGTTTAATATCTCGGTGAATAGTACCCTTATCATGGACAAATCCCAAGATATGGAGAATATCTAGCAACATTTCCCTGACGGAGTCTTCCTTCCCCTTCAACTTATATATTTCTTTGTGAAAACTCTCCCCCTCTATATATTCCTGGTAATTGTGACGGCGAGTCACAATCACCAAACAGAAGCTCTCTGCATAGTAAGCTAAAAGATTGGGAATTTGAGGATGAGTATCTAAGAGCTGAAGGGTTACAGCTTCTCTTCGCAACCGCTCTTGCGCCTCAGACTCCTCCAAACCTTCTATGTTTGGTTTCAGGAACTTCACAACGCATTGCTGATTTTGAGGTAAATTTGGATCTTTGGCGAGATAAGTGTCACCAAATCCTCCACTTGCCAATTTTTTGACTATTTGATAGCGATCGCCTATTGTTGTTCCAAGTATGGGTATTATTTTAATTGTAGATGATTGTGAAGCTTTGTTATTGTAACTCTGTCTAAGGTGAGAGTAGATAAATGCAGATAAATGGGGATAGATGGGGATAGATGGGGATAGATGGGGATAGGATTGTTATTTTACCATAAAGGAGCATCTAATATTGAGTTTAGAAGCTTTTGGGTATCCTTTACTAGGCGATCGCCCCAAAGATGACTTTTAAGAAACTCCAAATTACCATAGCGCTGATCTAATTTTAGCACTGTTTTGGCCATAGAAATACTTTCGTCTCTATTTCCTTGGGAGTACAAAGCAACAGCTAGAGCGAAGCGGGGTTCTAGGAGCTGGCTATCCACTGCTACTGCTCCTTTCCATTGGGCGATGGCTTCTTCCAACTGTCCCATTTCATATCTAATTAAACCGATATTATTCATAGCTTGCCAAAATTTACCATTCAGACGGATCGCTTCAGTGTAATCTTTAATTGCCGGTTCCTTTTCTCCCAATTCAGATCGGGCTAACCCTCGGTTATAATAGGCTGAAGCTAAGTTAGGATTGAGATTAATAGCTGCACTGTAATCGGCGATCGCCCCTGGTAAATCTCCCAAACTGGACTTAGCATTACCTCGATTATTATAAGCTTCAACTAACTTGCTATCTAGTTCCAGTGCTCGGTCAAAATCTGCGATCGCCCCAGGATAATCCCCCAAATTACTTTTAACTAAACCTCGATTGTAGTACCCATAGACATAATTAGGATTCAGGGCGATGGCTTGGTTTAAATCTGCCAGAGCACCCTGATCATCTCCTTGTTCGTACTTTCGCCCTGCTTGAATAAAGAAATCATCTGCTCGGAGCATGGTATTTGCTGCTATTCTATCAGGAGTGTTCCCCGTATCGGACCAACTTTGATAAATACTAATAGGAATGCCCAAATTAAAACCCGTCTTAATCCGAACATCAGGATTGCCTGTCTTTTGAAGTTTCGTATCGATATCTGCTCTCCCGTGAACTCCGATTAATTCTCCCTTCTCATTCAGCACTGCACCTCCACTCATTCCGGGAAGGGTACTATTATTATATACCAAGGAGTAACCATCCTCTAAAGGACGAGAAGCATTAGCAGTTATTTTCCCCTCAGTGAAGGTATAGATAGGACGAGTAATAGAGATAGTAATGACGGGATAACCAGCTACATAAACCTTGCTTCCTGCTCTTGCTGCTGATCCATCCCCTATCTGAGCTACAGGATAATCTTTGTTACTAACCAACTCTAATACTGCTAAGTCTACCCCAGGTACTACTTTAATTGTCTCCCCTCCCACTCTATGTCGCTCTTCATCAGAAGTTATCACATCCACCTCTGCTCCAGGAGTAACATCGCGGATCACATGTTCGTTGGTGATAATCCTATAGGTATTCCCCTGTCTACCTACAATTATACCCGATCCGGAAGCAAAAGGGGTCTGGATTAATACAGTTATTGTTTCCGCAATCTCCCCCACTTCTTGAGAGGATAGGGCAGTGGCAACTGAGGTGACCATCATAGGGAGTATCAACGTTGCACCCATAAGTGCTGCTGGTAAATAATTGGTAAATATCATAATTATTAACTTAGTTAAGGTGAACAATCTCGAAAGGTAAATTAGGATTAATCCGGAGCGCTTTACTGTAATCTTTAACCGCACCTAAATCGTCTCCCGATTTTTGACGAGCAATACCCCTATTATAATAAGCATAGGCATAGTCCTCATTCAAGCTTAGTATGCAGCGATCTGTGTAACAGAGCCCCTTTATAATCCCCTTCCTGGTATTTTCCTTCCCCTTCGATAAAATAATCATCCGCTTTTTTTCCTTCCTTGAACTTGCAATCGGGGTATTTGGACTTTCTACCGGAGTATTTGGACTTGCTACATTTCCCTTCCAACTGATATAAGTAGCGATGGGAATAGCCAAATTAAAGCCAGTCTTCACCCGAACATTGGGATTAGGAGTACTTTTCTCATTGGTGGTATCACCCCTACCGTGAACCCCAATCACTTTTCCGTCCTCATTAATAACAGGTCCACCGCTCATACCAGGTAGAGTACTATTACTATATACCAACCCATAACCATCAGCCAAAGGAACAGCAGCATTGGCGGTTATTCGCCCCTCAGTGAAATTATAAATGGAACGAGTAATAGCTGGTGTGGGCAAAGGAAACCCAGCCACATAGACCTTACTTCCCGGAGTTGCTTCTTCCGAGGAACCCAAAGAAGCAAGGGGATAATTCTTATCACTGGAGAAATTAACAATCGCCAGTTGTTGGATATTATAACTGTCCAGGTAATATCGCTCTCCGTCATGGGTTATAATATCCCCTTCTTCACCGGCATGAATACTTTTTACCACATGCTTTGCCGTTAGTACGAAATAGATCTCCCCTTCTCTTGCGATAATTATACCGGATCCTGGCGGCCCCTGACCTTCGATTAAAACAGTAATTTCTGCTGCTATTCTATTTAATTCAACAAAAAATAAAACTACGGCAATGTGCTGCTGTACTATTACCATAGCTCCT
>JACONB010000157.1 GCA_014323965.1 Prochloron sp. SP5CPC1
CTGTTTTTGTACAGTCTTACTGGGAAACTGCTGATTTACGTTCTGATTAAATCGATATCCCAACCCGTAGACAGTCTCGATTAAATCCCCCGTTGCACCTGCTTTTTTCAGTTTCTGGCGCAAACTTTTGATATGGGTTCTCACGGTACTTTCGGAAGGAACAGCATCAAAAGACCAAAGTGTTTCCAGCAGACAGCTTTGACTAAAGATCCGGTGAGGATTGCGTAAAAATAGTTCCAGGAGACCATATTCCTTCGCCGTCAGACGTAAAGATTGCCCCTTATAACTTACCTTGCAGTTACTGGGTTCCAAACGCAAACCTCCCCACTCCATGACAGGAGGTAGGGATAAATTGCCACGACGCAGTAATGCTCTGATTTTCGCCAACAACTCTTCCAAATCGAAAGGTTTGACTAAATAATCATCTGCTCCCCCATCTAATGCTTTCACCACTAGAGCAGTAGAATCTTGTGCCGTCATCAGTAAAATAGGGGTAGTATCTCCTTCCTGTCTTCTTTTTTGGCAAAATTGAATCCCGTCTGTCTCTGGCAGGAGGAAATCGAGTAAAATCAAATCATATTCAAACCATACTGCCAATTCTAAACCCATCTCAACGTCAGTCGCCATATCCACCAGATAATGCTGACGGGAGAGAGTATCTCTGACTATTTCCCCAAACCCTTGATTGTCTTCTATCAACAGAATTTTCATCGTCTCTATCCTGGATGTATTTCCAGCGACAGTCACAACAATACCATGAAAGTTCCTCTGATAATAAGATTGTAGGGGCTAAATAATTCGATCCCCCCGCCTGACGGCACCTCCCTTACTAAGGGGAGAGCAAGGGAGGATTGGGGGATTTAATATCAATGTTTATCAATTAACCCCAATGATTCTAGTTAATAATAAAGAAAGAATTGAGGCGATTTTAGAACGGGCAATTAATGGTCACGACTTGTCCCCAACCGAGGGATTAACACTGCTACAGCAAAAAGACCCCACCATAATAACTGCTATTGGCATCACAGCAGATCGCCTCAGACAGATACAAGTAGGAAATACGGTTACCTACGTTGTTAATCGCAATATTAACTTCACCAACATTTGCGAGCAACACTGTAGCTTCTGTGCTTTTCGCCGTGACGAAGGAGAAAAAGGGGCTTTTTGGTTAGATACAGCTCAAATTATAACTAAAGCAGCAGACGCAGTAAAGCGAGGAGCCACGGAAATCTGTATGCAGGGGGGATTAAATCCCCAAGCAAAACTCCATGGAAATACCCTACCCTATTATCAGCAACTAGTGCGGAGTATTAAAGAAGAATTTCCCCAACTCCATATCCACGCTTTTTCCCCCCAGGAAGTGCAGTTTATTGCCCGAGAAGATGATATCAGCTATGAAAAAGTAATAGATTCCCTGGGAGAAGCAGGAGTAGGTTCCATGCCCGGAACAGCAGCCGAAGTATTAGACGATGAAGTCAGAAAAATTATTTGTCCAGAAAAAATAAATGCAGCTACTTGGGTGGAAATTGTCAGTACTGCCCACCGTTTGGGAATGCCAACTACAAGTACCATGCTCTCTAGTCATATTGAAACCCCCCAGCAACAGATCCGACATTTAGAGCAACTGCGATCGCTCCAGAAAAAGGCGATCGAGGGAAACTACCCAGTCAAAATTACGGAATTTATCATCCTGCCTTTTGTCGGTAAATTTGCCCCCAAATCATTGCGTCGAAAAGTAGGAAGAGAGCAACCCATATTAGAAGAAGTATTCCTTTTCCATTAGTTCTATTGGGCGATCGTATGGAGAAAGAAATACTTTATATAGCAGTCGCCATATCTCTTAGGAGGTAGTACTAGATCAATAAAATTATCTCTAAAATATTGACCAAAATCCAAGAACCTTGCTATTCTCTAAAAAGACAGCAAGGCTCAAAAAATGGAAAGAAGAAGTGTCATGAACTATGATGATATAGCTAACTTATGCGAGCAGTTTGGATATAGGGATAAGTTACGTTTGGCACAGTTGTTGATACAGCTAGCTAGGAAAGAAGAAGAAAATAAAAATACTCAATAACGGGTTGAAAACAGTCGGCAAGCTTCACCAATTTCCAAAATATAGTTACGAAACAATTCAATATGTCATTGAAAGACTCAAAAAGCTTAAGCCAAGTAAGAGAATATCTCTCCTGAAATCAATAGGTGCAATGTTTCAGTTTCAAGGTGGTATTTCTGACTCCGAGAAGCAAAAAATAATCTCTGAACTTCAGCAAACACATAGAAATTGATCCAAACAACAGGGTAACCTATTTATAAGTTATTATGCGTCTAATTAAATTTCAGTTGAAAAGTCACCCCTCCCACTGGTCTTCAAAACCTGACATGGTAGGGGCATATCTTTCAATGTGCCCCTACCTTTCGCCTCATCCTGATCGTCAACTGGTGGTTGACAATCACACCCAACCCCGGCAATCATTAGCCGTTTTAACCTGGTGAGATAATACTAGATCAAGAAAATTATCTCCCCACTCTTGACAACAATCCACAAACCTTGCTATACTCTAAAAAGACAGCAAGGCTAAAAAGATGGAGTATCAATGTCACAGTCATTCCTATTAGAGTATTGGAAAGATGATGGTTGGTTAGTTGGACGTTTGAGAGGAGTTCCTGGAGTATTCAGTCAAGGGCAGACCCTTGAGGAGTTAGAGGAAAATATACGGGACGCTTACCAACTCATGACCAAAGAAGAATGATTGGGTTTTGCGCCCTGCCTCTATAAAACTACCTAAATTAGGAGCAATCATGCAAAACCTACAAGATCCTCAGTTAGTAGATATCCAAGTCATCAGAGATGGAGTATTCAAAGATATTCAGCAGCTCACGCCAGAAAGGCTTCAGGTTGTTGCTGATTTTGTTGCTTATTTAGTTGATAGAGAGAGTGAAGAAGCTACCCAGGAATTACTTAATATTGTGGGAGTTATCCAGAGATTAAGAGAGAACCGGCAAACACCCAAGATTGAGTACATTAACTGGAGATCGGTACGCTCAGATGTATGAAGTCGTTCTTCATCCTGATGTTCTCAAGTTTTATGCTGACGCACAAGTGGCTACAGCTAAAAAAATTGCTGGAGCTTTTAAGCAATTGAGTCGGGAGCCGCGTAACTATCCTACAATCAAATCTCTCAAGGGTACGCTTGCAGGGTACTACCGCTATCGGATTGGGGATTACAGAATTATCTACCAGATTGACGATCAAGCCCAGAAAGTATTTGTCGATCTCATAGTCCATCGCGGCGAGGCTTACAAATGACTAGAATCTGCCACGCTACCTCTACGGAATTAGCGACAGCAAACACGATATCATACAAAGGCTACACGGCTCGTATTGAGTTCAGCTAAGAAGATGAGTGTTTTGTTGGTCACATAGCAGGAATCAAAGATATCGTAGGTTTCCATGATGAAACTGTTGCTGAACTAAAGGCAGCTTTTTCCGAAGCAATTAATGATTACTTGGATACCTGTAATCTGGTAGGTAAATCACTTCAGAAACCCTATTCTGGGAAATTAATGCGACCTATACCTCCAGAAATCCATGCAGCGGTTGCAACAGCAGCAGAATTAAGTGGAAAAAGCATTAATCAATGGGCTACAGAAGCGCTTAATCGGGAGGCAAACCTATAAAAGTGCGAACGGGTCGCCTTGCCACTGTCCCATTTTGATAATATACAATCGTTTATAATCAGGCACAAACTAAGGAATCTTTATAATGACAGCAATATCCAACAACCAAGTAGCAATAATTCGGACAGAGCGAGGAATGAGGATTCTAAGCACGCGCATTACCATCTACGATGTTATGGATTTCCTCAAAGCTCACTATCCGCCTAAACTCATTCGGGATAGATTCAACCTCACCGATGCCCAAATAAATAGTGCCTTATCTTATATTGAGACTAATCGCTCTCAGATAGAAGCTGAATATCAAAAAGTCCTGCACACGAGGGAAGAGATTCATCAGTACTGGGAAGATAGCAACAGTGAGTACTTTGCTTATCTTGCAACAAAGCCTCATAAGCCAGGTCAAGAGGCGCTTTGGGCAAAACTTGAGCAACAAAAATCGGATCGTGCTTCAGTAATGGTATGAATTTTTTGGTTGACTACAATCTAGATGGTTATGCTACTGTTTTCCTTGGTATTCTGACGAAACGAGGTTGGCTGGAGTTCTTTTCAATACAATTTTTCACTTTTAGAGAAGCTGGGCTGTCAATGGACAGCAGTGACCGTGTTGTTTAGAATTACGCTCAAGAACATCAGATGATGATTCTTACTGCAAACCGCAATATGAAGGAGAAGGATTCATTGGAACAAGTTATGCAAAAAGAGAATACATCGACTTCATTTCCTGTGATTATGATTAGCGATCTGACTCGTCTTGATGAATTTGAGTATCGGGAACGATGTGTTGACCGTCTAGTTGAAATACATACTATTCCGTTGAAAAATTATATGGGAGTGGGTCGGCTTTTTATTCCATAGATGGTGATCGTAGTTGAGAATCACTTCATTGAGGCACAATCTCATATTAAATCCTACATCAACATGGCTAATCCCCAACCCTGGACTCCTCTCCACGCAAGACTCCATCAAACACTGCCCCGCAGAAAATTATTAAAGCCTCATGCTCGATTATTAGTAGCAGTCTCAGGAGGACAAGATTCTCTGTGCTTGCTGAAACTACTGCTAGATTTACAATCAAAATGGTCTTGGGTTCTCGCCATCGCCCACTGCAATCACGGCTGGTCATCAGATGTAGGTATTGCAGAGCATGTGGAACAAATAGCTACTGCCTGGGGAGTCCCTTTTTATTTAAAAAAAGCTACTGGAATCATCAAAGAAACGGAAGCAGCAGCCAGGAAGTGGCGCTATGAAGCCCTAATAGAAATTGCCTCTGAGCAAGGTTTTGCCACTATTATCACTGGACATACCCTAAGCGATCGCGCCGAGACTCTGCTGTATAACTTGATTCGCGGTGCTGGCGCTGACGGAATCGCCGCTCTTACCTGGCAGCGTTCTCTCACCGCAGAAATTGAGTTAGTACGTCCCTTGTTGAATATCTCCCGTAGCGAAACAGGAGAATTTTGCCGTCAATTTCAACTGCCAGTTTGGCAAGATACTGCCAATGAAAACCGCAAATATGCTCGCAACCGCATCCGGACTGATTTGCTACCCTACTTAAGAACCCAATTTAACCCTCAAGTAGAAATTACCTTAGCCCAAACGGCAGAGTTATTGCGGGCTGAAGGAGAATATTTAGAATATGCGGCAGGTCAGCTTTTGTCCGAGGCCAGGTCGCAGAATGGATTAGCTCTAAATCGGATTGTTTTACGCAGGGCTAACCTAGCACTGCAAAGGCGAGCGATCCGGCAATTTCTGCGATCAGTCATGAATAAAGCCCCCAACTTCGAGCAGGTTGAGGCAGTAACCCAGTTAATTAATGCCCCCAACCGCACTCGGACCTCTTCTTTCCCCTCAGGGGCGATCGCCGAGGTTAGAGAAAACTCGATCCTATTCTTTACATAACCATGTCATAACTTATATAAAAACTTATACGCTTAAATAGTTTTCATTACATTATGGCAGTCATCGTGAGCTGCATCTCCTTAAGTGCTTCCTCTTGATTTGCCTTATTTTCAGTCAACTGAGCCAGAAATTGCTCTAAATACTGTAATTGCTGTTCATAGAAATTAAGACTCTCAAGGTTGCGCGAAAGAACTTTCTCCTCAGAATTTACCTGGTATTGAAGCAGGGCAATGGATACTTTTGCTTGTTGCCAGCTTTCCTCTTCCCTCAGCAGTTCTTGTTGCTTGGCATCAGTTTGGAGACTTTGTTGCTGAAGGCGTTCTTCATTCTCACTGATGCTACTTTGGAGAAGTTCGATTTCAGTGGCGAGCTGTTGCAGTTCCTCGTGGAGTCTTTGTTTTTGCGTTTCTAATTGTTGTAGAACTGATTGGAAATTAATCTGGTTATCCTCAGCATCCAAGTCGAATATTCCTGTCCGACTCCGTAAAACCCGCATGTGTTGTTTCAAAATTGCTTCTCTTTGCCGAAGTTTACGACGGGAGCCCACCAAAGATCTCTCCAGCATTTTATAGCCATCTTGTTCCTCTGATAGCTCTGCCTCCCAACCGAGACTATCGTATGGGTTAGCCGCTTCAACTTTCTGTTTTAACTCATCAATTACCTTAAGTTGTAACATCAGTTCTTCTTCTTGGTCTTTGACAAATTGAACATCCTTTTCTAGTTCCTGCCGAAGATTATCCACTTTTTGCTCCAGCTCTCCCAAAGGCATATTTTCAAGTGCGCCAATATCTAATTTACCCTCCGAGTTAATATCTCCCGATAAAACAGCAAAAGGGTTAATCATTTCATATATCGAGTTTATTTCCTCTATATTTATATCTATTTTTTTAGCTAATTCCTGTTTATTTTTGAGATTATTCTGTCCTACCAGCAACTCTGTTTTTTCCTGCTCTAGAGAAGCAATTTGTGCTTCTAACTCCTGCTTGCGTCGAATCAGTATCTCACCCTGTTGCTTAAACTCTTCTTGCTGTTGGGTGAAATTGGCCCTTTGTTGCTGTAGCATATCTAGGCGATGGTCACAATTAGCTTGCTCGTGATTCAACTGTTCTTTCGCCCAGCTTATTTGTTCTTCTAGATATTCTGTGGGTAATATAGCTGATGAGAGCTGTACCATTAACTGTTGAATTTTCCCGGCCTGCTCTTCATCCAAAACTGTTGTCTGCTCAATTTCACGAATTTTGTCTTCTAGACCTTGTTGTTCTCCTCTCAGATGATTCTGAGCTAATTCTAACTCTTGCTTGCGTTGTTCCAGTTCTGCTAGTTCGCGGTCAATCTCTTCCCTTTTTTGGTTGAGAGTTTCAAGCTCTTCCTCCTTTAGATCGAGTTCT
>JACONB010000158.1 GCA_014323965.1 Prochloron sp. SP5CPC1
ACTTGAATACCCCCAGTAAACCCAGATTGGTTACAATACTAAGAGCAAGGAATGTTCTTTTTCTAGCTAAAGAGGTGGAGTTGGCTATCCCTAACCCCATGGTATAGTCTACTATGGTGGAGATCAGCATCAGACTACAAAAGCGATAGTCCCACCAGCTATAGAAGAGATAGCTAGCTCCCAGTAGGAGTGCGTTTTGCCAAGAACGTTTCTTTAAGGCCCAGTATAAGGTAAATATACTGATTAAAAAAATCAGAAAACTGACACTGATAAAGTTCATGAGTAGAGGTGATTATAAGTTTATCATGGTTTTTACTTGACAATCGTATTGTTGATAAGTTATATAATATTGGTCTCGCACCCCCGGCGCAAAGACGCGAAGGATGTCAGTTATCGACGGTGTGCCCCTACAAAAACTTTTGGTTTAAAATATATAAAATTATAAGTTATAAAATGAAATATCGACGGTTTGGTCGCACAGAATTACAGATCCCTGTTTTCTCCTGCGGGGGAATGAGATACCAGTACAAGTGGCAGGACGTACCGTCTTCAGAAATTCCTAAGGAAAATCAGCGCAATTTATCCCAGACTATCCACCGTGCTCTGGATCTGGGCATTAACCACATTGAAACGGCACGAGGTTATGGCACTTCTGAAATGCAATTGGGCGAAATTCTCCCCACTTTTCCTCGTGAAAAGCTGATTATCCAAACTAAAGTTTCCCCCACATCGGATCCAAAAGAGTTTCGACGGAAATTTAACCAGTCTCTCTCTTTCCTGAAATTGGACTACGTTGACTTGTTGGGACTCCATGGCATTAATAACCAAGAAATATTGGACTGGAGTATTAGACCCGGGGGCTGTCTGGAGGAGGCGAAAAAGCTCCGCGCGATGGGAAAAGTTCGCTTTATAGGTTTCTCCACTCACGGACCTACGGATATAATTGTCAAAACTATTACTACGGATCAGTTTGACTATGTCAATCTTCATTGGTACTGGATCAATCAATTTAATTGGGCTGCTATTGAAGCAGCCCAAAAACACGATGTAGGAGTGTTTATTATCAGTCCTTCCGATAAGGGGGGAAAACTGTACCAACCGCCACAGAAATTGGTGGATTTGTGTCAGCCTTTGACTCCTATGGTTTTCAATGACTTATTTTGTCTCAGTCATGGTCAAGTTCATACTCTCAGTTTAGGAGCAGCGCGACCGACGGATTTTGAAGAACATTTGGGAGTATTACCTTTATTAGATAAGGCAGAGGAAATTCTACCGCCGATTTTAGCCCGTTTGGAACAGGAGGCGATCGCCTGTTTGGGGGAAGATTGGTATCGCACTTGGCACGTTGGTTTACCCTCCGTGGAAGAAACTCCTGGTAATATTAATATACCAGTGATTCTCTGGCTGAGAAATCTGGCACTAGCCTACGATATGCTGGACTATGGGAAAATGCGCTATAATTTATTGGGCAATGCTGGTCACTGGTTTCCCGGTGTAAAAGCAGAGGGAGTTGCTAGCCTGGATCTGAGTCAATGCCTCGCTAATAGTCCTCATAGAGATAAAATACCCGCCTTATTGGCTGATGCAGATCGCCTTTTAGGAGGAGAATCAGTTCAACGCCTTTCTAGCAGTTAGAGTCGGTTGTTAATTGTTTGACAGAGAAACTATTGATGCGGTGTAAGATTAAGGTTAACAAAAGTAGGCGAATAATATTCGCCGGTATCAGCTTGGTAACTCTCTCCAGTACAATTTATCTGCTCTGGAAGCATTGCGCTATTGGAGCTGTTTGGTGTCCTGCTTTAAACCGGGCGCAACAGTTAGCCAAGTCCTGGGAAGAAATAGTAGGGGGAAAAAATGACTCTGAAAGGGCAATTTTAGCAAGTTTAGAGGAGTTAAATTCTTCTATTGAGATTTTACACAACATTGCTCCTTGGTCCAGACATGGTAAGATGGCAGAAAAACTGCTCCAAACCTATGAAGCACGTAAGCTGATTTTAGAGCTAGTGTTAAAGTCTTCCCAAAAGACGACCCAAGCAGTTACTTTAGCTGAAAATCAGCCCTTGAATACTGAAATTACTACCCAAATGCAGCAACTTTGGCAAGAGGCGATCGCTCTTTTAGAACAATTGCCTGCCCATAGCCAGTGGTATCCTCAAGTAAAAGAGAAAATCGCCCTTTACCAGCAAGAGAGCTTGGCTAATGAAATACTAACAGCTGCCCTCCAAGCTGCTAGTATTGCCCAAGTGCGTCAGAGTCTAGCTCAGTCTCCAGACAACTGGCAATTGGTTCAATCTACCTGGGAAACTGCCATTAAACGCTTAGAAGAGATTCCCCCCAATACTACTGCTAAAGAACAAGGAAAGGAACTGCAACCCATTTGGACTGAGAAGTTAGCTGGGGTTCGCGCACAAAAACAGCAAGAGCAACTAGCCCTTGGTGCTTACGAACAAGCTATTCGTTGGGCTGAACAAGCGGAAAATGCTGCCGCCCAGAATCAATGGTCAAAAGCGATCGCGGACTGGAACAATGCTTTAAACTCTTTGGCTTCGATTCCGGTTCAGAGTATTCAATACAATCGTACTCTATCCCAAAAAGAAAATTTCACCCAGCAGCTGGCAGAGGCAAAAGCTAGATTGCAACTCGCTCTCAAACAAGAGCAAGCCAAGTTGAATTTAGAGCAAATTTGTGTTACGGAAACAAAGATTTGTGATTATAAGATTGAAGATAATAGCATAAAAGTAATACTTTCTTCTCATTATATGATGGAAGTGTGGCAAATAGAACTTCAAGCCAGAGTTGACGGCAATATAGATATACAAAAGGAACTGAGGAAACATATCTCCAGCGTAGAAAATGCTTTGCAACATATTCGTCAGAATTCTGGCATTCCTCTGGAAGTTTATAGTTGGGATGGCTCTTTACTGGTAACTTATCCTTAGAGGGTATCTGTGAAGAGAATCTTAAAGGCATCAACCCTATGAGCTAGGCTATTTACGTTTGTTAAAAGTTGTATTTGATAATTTAAATGCTAATAAGTAATATCTAAAGTAATAACTAAGTTATTTAATAGCAAATTAAACTCTTTATGACAAAATAATAAACTACTAAAATATTCTTAAGTCGCTTTTGAGGTTGATTACAGAACTGGGGTTGATTACAGAACTCTGCGATCGCTTTCAGAGATTTAAAAATTTTTTTTTGCTGATCCGGAGGGACTTCTCCGGTGAGCCTAAAGTCACGTGTCACACATTTGAAGTTGGCCAGAGCGTGCAGAACGGGTCCCTGGGTATGGCCATGGTCATCCGCACAAACGCTGGGGACCATTTGTATCTATGTCTGGGCAATTCCAACAGGGATATCTCTTGGGCGAATTCCCCTAACTGGACGTCCTATGCATATGACAACCCAGCTATCCACCTATCAAAGCTAGAGATTGTCAATGTTTTCCTCTGTGAGCCTGCTGGAGGAACCCAGTACATCATCGTCGATGTGGTTCGCGATCCCTCCAGCAATGTGAAGGATATCGAAAGGTTCTACATCGATCCAACCCGACAGCGCCGCCACTACTGGAACTCTCACGATCTCCCCATTGATGTGGAGGCCGACAACTATCACAGTTGCCTCGGTCGAGCCCCCAGGGGATATGTGGATGGACTTTATACAGCCGGCCATGCTGGGGAAAGTGGCCAATTGGAGTTTCGTCCTGTCATCAACGTGTACGGAGATGCCCCGCCTACCCCTGTCCGTCTGAATCTACCCGGAGGTGCCGTGCCTAGCGCCATAGCCTCTACTCGGAATTCAGACCAGTCCACGGATCTGTTCGTTACCAGCGGCAGCACCCTGTACTATTTCTCCAGTTCCAACCAGGCTGACAGTGCCATGGGGGCTACTTTGATCACCAATGATTTTATATCTGACACAAGCAAGCTCGCCGCCATGTTGCACAAGGAGTTGATTACTCTCTGGGGGCGGAATGGGAGTGATCAGGTATACTACACCAGTTGTCCGTTGTCGCAGGTCTCAGACCCCTCTGCCTGGAGCGTTCCGATTCCGGTTCTCTCCGGTATCGAAAAAATGTCTCCCTACATTAACGTGGCCAACGGCGGCAATACCATCTTCGCAGCCGGTGGTGGAAAGCTACAGAGGATTACTCAAGCTCCCCAGTCGAAACTATGGCAGACCCACGGGATTACTCTGCCGGTTCCGCCACGGGCGAAGTCTATTTCCTTCAACTCCTACACGACTACCATTCAGGTTGCTGATGAACAAGGTCTTCCCCTCAAGGACACATTGCTTGGTCTGAGCGCGAGCAATCCCTGTGCGGTGTATATCAATGGCCTTTATTACCGCCTTGACGCAACACCGATCCACATCAAGTCAAACTCCCTTGGTTCCATTACCATCGTTGAGGCCACGGACACTCTCAACGGCACCAAGTTCACCGTATCCACTGGGAGTGGTTCTAGCACGACCATTAATCCGATGGATAAGTCGTTTAAGAAGTTCGCTGCACTGAATACCCCCGATAAGCTCAGGGCAGCCAGGATCCACCTGGGTAACGGCAATACCAAGCCCCTTATTGCCAGCAGCACATCTGATGATGATGTGCAGACTATTGCCACGACATTGGGGAATCTCAGCCAGAGCTATGACAATTTAACAACACCCGCTGCAACTCGCGCTTTTGCACCTGCACCTGCGCGCTCTTTCTCTCTTGATGACATCGGGCATGACATTGTCGTCCCTGCGGGGGATCTGTTTAACTGGCTGAAGTCTAAAGTCAAGGCCGTTATTCATGTGATTAAAGATGCGGCTACAGAAGTGTGGCACTTCGTCGCTAACATCGCTGGCAAGGTCTATCGCGCCGTCCTTGACACCGTCGAGGCTGTAGTCGGAGCCATAGAATGGGTCTTCAATGCTATCAAGACTGCGATCGAGGATATCATCGAATTCATCAAGTTCCTCTTTGAATGGGGTGATATTAAACGCACTAAGGAGGTTTTGCACAACCTGATCAAGCAGTATGCTGAGGGCCAAGTCAGCAGCATTCAGACCATGAAGCAGGACTTTGACAACATGATTGCTGGGGTTGAATCTACTGTGAACCAGTGGGCCCACATTCAAGATTGGTCAGGTCTTGGATCTGCTGCCTCTCCCCTAATCTGCTCCAGTCCCTTATTGATGATTTGTGGACTGCCCTGAAAGAAGAAGCACATGTGCTCGAGGGCGTGCTGGATCAGCTCGAAAAGTTGGCAACGGACTTCTCAAAGCTTAGCGTGGAAGACGTACTGAAGAGGCTTGTTGGGATCCTGGCCGACGGTGTGCTGAGCAGCGCCCAAGTGGTCGTGGATGCAATACTCAATATCCTCTCAGATGTGGCGACAACAGCTCTGGGGATTCTGGATGCCAAAATCCACATCCCGGTTATTTCCGATATTCTGAATGCCATCGGAGTGCCAGACATCTCATTCCTCGATCTCTTCTGCTGGATATCTGCCGTTGCCTATACTGTGGTCTATAAGATAGCGGAAGGTAAGGCTCCCTTCCCGGATGACGCCAACACCAACTTCTTGATCAACGCTTCCAGCCTCTCAGAGCTGCAACAGGCGTTCAGTAGTCCACCATCATCACTAATGATGGCAGATGAAATGATGGAAGATGAGATGATCCAGCTTACAGCAGCACCCATGTCGGGAGACAGCGGTCTTTTTCAACTCCCCCAAGGAGTGCAGGATGCCATCTTCATTACAGGCCATTCTGTGGCTGGCTTCTGCACGTTGATGGCCGACTTTGTCAACACATTCGAGGCTGCAGAGGAAACGGGGGAAAACCCGTTCGGTATACCCTCAGCGGTTCTAGGTGTAATCACTGGCGGGTCAGTGGGAATTGCCAACTTCCTTGTGCCGAAAGCTCCGATAAAAAACAAGGCCGTCAAATATATTGGTACTGCGACCACCGTTGCCGTAATAGTGTGTAAAGTGATCTTTTGTGGCCCCCTCCAGAAGAAGTTTGGGGCTTCTGAGGGAATCATGAACAAGCTGGCTGCCAACGACGGTCGTGCTACTGGCGCAATTGTTAACTCGATTCTTATTATTCCCGCCCTCGCCTGCACCGGCTGGCACTTCTACGAGCTATCCCAGGATTCTGCCGGAAACGAGAGAACTGATGCCATCCTTGAGGAAGTCAGCAATCTCACCTCCTATATTTCCCGCGTTGCCTACACGGCAGCGGTCAATACCAAGAATCCGGAAACGAAGGCCATCGAAATTGGTGTCATGGCAGTGGCCAATGTAGCCTATGCTGGCTTGCAAACCGCTGAGGCAGCTGTTCATTAGTTAGAAAAGTTATATCGATCATTTGGTCTTGTAGGTGCGTTAATAACGCACCTTCCTTAGTGATTTGTGTTGGGTTTCATTCTTCAACCCAACCTACGGGATGAACTTTTCTGGCTCACTAGCTATGGCAAAATCAGGGCGATCGCCTAATGAATAAGCTTGTTATATTATAATGGAAAAGTACAAAACTGTTGTTGATGTCTTATCGTGAGCACCCCGTGGAATTTTAAGCATACAAGCCATGCTAAGACTGCTAAATTTTATATGCTTACAACTGTGTTTACCTGAAGAACTGGGAGGAGATAATGGTGATTGAGGATCCAATTGTTGCAGAGGTGCGCAAGTACCGTGAGGAACATGCAGCTTTTTATGGACACGATATTAAGCGGATAGTTATGGCACTTCGGGAACGTGAGCAAAAATCGAAGCGTTCGGTACTGAATCCAGGACCAAAATATCTCACAAAAAAAACTGGAGGCTGACACTTGGTTTGAGCTTTAATGGTATTTTGTTATGGCATTAATAAATTAGTTAACTTTAATTAATCACAAGTCTATTAAGACAATGGATCTTGAGTTGCATCCCCTGAATATCTTAATTGCAGCTAAACTACAACAGATGCCTGGGGAAGAGTCCATAAAGCAGGTATTTTGCCGGGAATGGTTGAAAAGCTTTCGATTGTGGGTGGCGATCTCTTCGGAGTTATCTAAAACTCTCATAAAACCTCATTTACTCATCAGTGTCTTCTCTTGGTATTGTAGAGATGACACTGTATATCAACACACAACGCTTTATCATGGCAACTCGTTATTTTACGGCTATCCTCCACAAGGAAGAAGATATGTACATAGCTGAATGTCCAGAAGTTGGCACAGTAGATCAAGGGGAGACAATTGAGGAGGCGATCGCAGGTCTAAGAGAGGCAACCAAGCTTTACTTGGAGGAGTTCCCTCTACCTGAAACATCTCCTAGATTTGTGACTAACATTGAGGTTAACTATGCCTAGATTGCCACGAATCTCAAGCAGAAAGGCAATCCGTACACTTGAGCGATTAGGTTTCCATCAGGTTCGCAAAAAAGGGAGTCATGTTGTGATGAAGAAAGTAACTGAGTTCGCCGAAATTGGCTGTGTTCGATACATCAGGAACTGAAGGTCGGTACATTGAGAGGTATTCTAAAGCTTGCACAAGTTACCTCTGAAGAGTTTATCGAGAACCTATAGCCCTTCGCGCTCCTATAGTTACAGATTTTACTGGGATATATGACCTATTCTTTAAGGCAATATTAACTGACTATCTTGATTAAAAAACCGTCGATAAACCCCTTCCGTAACTAATAAAGTGGTGGTTAAATTAGTCAAAGCGATCGCAAACAAAATTAAAATCTGGTAAGATGCTGCATTGAGGGGTTCGCTACCAGCTAATACTTGTCCCGTAAACATCCCCGGTAAACTTACCATTCCCACTACCATCATACTGTTAATTGTGGGAATTAATCCCGTCCTAATTGCTTCAGTGCGATAACCTGCGATCGCTTGTTTCGGTGTTGCTCCCAAAGAGAGATGAGTTTCAATTTCCAAAGAACTGCTTTTTATTCTACTCACAAGACGTTCCCCAGACAGAGAAGCACTATTGAGTGCATTTCCAAGAATCATTCCCCCTAAAGGAATTAAATATTGAGGTTCGTACCAATGGGAAGGTTGAATGATTAAAATGATAGTATAGCTTAAAGTTAGAGCAGCACTGGCGAAAAGGGAACCCCAAACTACAGGGAATAAACCCCTAATCTTCTTCCCAATGCGATTACGGGCTACTATAGCTGCTATAGTTAGCATTATCAAGAGAATACCCAGCACCCCCCAGGAATTATCTAAAGCAAAGATAAACTCCAAAATGTAACCCACAATCATTAGTTGAAGGAGCGATCGCCCGGTGGCAAAAAGTAGCTGTCCTGACATGGCCAATTTCTGCCAGCTAGAAAGGGCGATCGCTATGCCCATAATGCCCAAAGCTAAGGCTAAATACCTGTACGCTCCATCCTACCACTGTTTTTGTTAAAATAAACCCAGATATATAAGGAGTTGTTCCATTGTGAAAGTCAAAGTAATTGTCCATAAAGAAGATGATGGTTACTGGGCAGAAGTACCAGCTATCCCAGGTTGTGCGACTCAGGGTGACACCTTTGAAGAACTACTGCAAAATCTGTATGAAGCGGTAGAAGGTTGCTTAGAGAATAATCTGTAAAGAAATGCAGGGTAGGTGCGGCTCGATCAAGCGTGAAAGTAGCCGCTCGGAGACTCGCTCCAGCGCGGCATTGCCGTGCCCCTACTACCTTTGCCTGCTCCTCATGGCCATTACCTCCTGAACCGTCAGTTCCGGTAGTTGGCCTAAATTAGGCAAGGTATCAACTCCTGCACAAATTTGAGGTAAGTCATCTCCTTGCCACACCCAAACCTGCTGACGAGTCATGTCTATTAACCAAGCAAGTTGGGTTCCGTTGCTCAGACAGTGAAGAATTTTATTCTGTAAGTTTAGGGTGCTTTGGTCGAGGGAGCGAATTTCAATTAACCAGTCCGGGGCACCCTCTAGAGGGCCATCCTCATGGGGAAGACGAGAGAGGGCAACAACAGAAATATCCGGTACAGGCGAGTAGGGAGGAACCACACAGCGCAGTTCTTGTACCGCTTCAAATCCTTCGGTATGATAATTGATATAGTTAACCAAGTGGCGCTGTAGCCTGGAGTGAAAAAGGGTGGGCATGGGTTTTTGCAGTGGGCGTCCGTTAAGGAACTCCCATGCGGGGGAGGCTTCAATGTTGGGTTCAGAGAGAAATTCGGCCAGGGGGATCATTGCTATAGATTCCATGATGCTTTTTTCCCCACTTCTTGCCATTTATTTCTCTTTCCTTTCCGCTCTCTAACCCAAGCACGAAAGGCTTTCATTGTTTTATTTCGCCCTTCAATTTTACTCCGTTCGAGATACTCTGGTATAGCGTCACCTAGGGGAAAGCAGGGAAAATGAGGACTTTCCTTTTTCTGGACATATTCACTTTCTTGTAGCAGGTTAATTTCTAAAATCCTACCATTAAATCGCCACAGTTCCCTTACCCCTAATGCTTGGTAATTATCCAACTTAGTTCGGGAAGTGATGTCTATTTCCAAAGCTAAATCTGGCGGCGGATCTACAGTTAAATCAATGCGCTTTTTCCCCCGAATAGTTGCTTCGTTTTCGATATAGAAACAGTCATCTGCTTCTACCCCTTGTTTTATGGTTTCGCTTTTAAAAGTTGTTGAACCCAAACTCCTAAATTCAATGTCAAGTTCTTCCAGGAGGACCTTCACCAAGTCAGCAATTATTACTTTATCATCTTCATGTTCCGGTAACGGTACCATTATTTCTAAAACTCCTCCACTGTAATTAATGCGGGAACCCCGTTTTTCCCCGAATTCAAGAAGTAGTTGTTCGTACATCGACCAACTTACATCAGTCATGAGAATTTGCTGACCCGGGGGAACAATTATTTGTTTCAGTTGGACTTCCATAGTTTCTTCTTCTCTGCGCCTTTGCGCCTCTGTGTGACATTATAGTAGTTACCAGCTCAACGTTTAGTACCCTAATAAGATCGTCAATTGCTATTGCCCACCAAACCAGGTGTAGGGCGAACCCGCATCCGGTATAATAAACCGCTGAACGCTGCAACACAGAGTAAGAGAAAAGGGAGGGTTTTCTGAAGGTTCACGCTCAACAAGTTTTGAGGAAATAGATCGAGAAACAGGTAAGGTTTGATATAACCGAGAAAGACGTCCTAGTAGTGGGGACTTTGCCCCCGGAGAATTTACCAAAGCTTGGATACCGTCTCTCCGCGTCTTTGCGCCTCTGCGTGATTTTATCTAATAAACCGATGTTAATTCCCCTCACCCGAGCGAAATTTGAGCAAATAATTCCTTTAATTGCTACTGGTCCTCAGTACGCTTATTATTGGGGCAAACCGAAAGATGTCTTAAGGCGACTGTTAATTTCCGTAGTCGCCCTAATATCGGTTTTGTTGTTGGTGCAGTTTATAGCTGGGGGTTCCAATGAACTAAAGTTAATCTTGGGGACAAGCGCAGGATTTTACTGGCTTTGGGCACCTGTCTTCTGGGCGAGTAGGCGCAATGCTAATTGCCGCAAATTTGCTTATAGCGGTTTTTGGCGCGGTCGAGTGCTGGATGTTTTTCTCACGGAAGAATTAATTGGGAAAGAAAAAACTGTCAACCAACGGGGGGAATTAGTAATTATCGAAAATCGAGAGCGATGGATTAATCTGGTTCTCGGAGATAAAACCGGATTCACAGCCCAAGTGCAAGCACCTCTACGTCGCATTCACAAAGTAATTGCCCCTGGGCAAATTGCCGAGTTATTAATTTTGTCGAGAAAATCAGATTTGAATCGGGTAGACAAAATTACAGATGCCTATATCCCTGCTCATAATCTTTGGATCGGACAATATCCTTATCTGCGGCGGGATATTTTTGACCAAGTTAGCAATCGACTATAGCAGTTACCAGTTACCAGCTATCAGTTACCAGTTAGTACTTAAAAAGTATTTTTTTTCTTAACCAAAGTATATACAGCTTAATGTAAGTTACATTAATTTTATTCATATAATGTTGATGACTGGTTGAACAAGGGAGATAGATATGCTACTAAAGCACCAAGAGCAAAGCCGATGGTATTGCGGACAAGAGGTAGTATGTCTGAAGTACGAGTGATGACAGGTCCGATCCCAAAAGCGATAAATAAAATTCCCCAGAGAGGGGACATAATTAAAGCCCACTGCCAAGCAACAATTTGACCTTCCTTTCGGGGAGCAGCAGCTATTCCGAGAATAACAC
>JACONB010000159.1 GCA_014323965.1 Prochloron sp. SP5CPC1
CACAGCAGCATCATGAAATTGATTGTAAGTATTGCCAGGTTTGACTGCTGCGATCGCCTTTAACTGGGCAGTCAAAACTAACTCGTAAATTATCTTTTGTTCTGGGGTAAACTCACCGTTTACAGGAAAAGTCCTAGTAATATCCCCATTATAATCCCCGTAGCAACAACCAGCATCAATCAGCAGTAAATCCCCATCTTGTATCAGGCGATTATTCTCAATATAATGGAGAATGCAAGAATTTGCTCCAGAGGCTACAATAGAAGGATAAGCTGGACCGATAGCCCCTTGGCGGCGAAAGAAATATTCTATTTCTGCTTCCAATTGGTATTCATAAAGTCCCGGTTTTGCCAATGAGCGAACATGGTTATGAGCAGCAGCAGAAAGAGCGGTAGCTTTGCGCACCATTTCCAGTTCTGCGGCACTTTTCACCTGGCGCATAGGGTGGAGAATCGGTCCTGGATCTTCAATAGCAATAGGTCCAGTGCCTCGTTTTTGATATCCTGCCATTAAACGCTGCCAGTGGGAGATGATTTTCTCGTTGAAACTACTATCCCGTCCGCAGTGATAATAAATCCGATCCGCTTTCACCAGGTATTGAGGCAGCTTTTCGTCCAATTCTCCAATAGGATAAGCTTCATCAACCCCATATCGCTCCTTAGCCCCTTCTACCCCAATACGATAACCGGTCCAGGTTTCTTTTTTCGGATCTTTAGGTCGGAGGAAGAGGACAAAGCGGTGTTCTTCGTGATGAGGTGCTAAGACTGCCACTGCTTCCGGTTCCTGGAAACCAGTGAGATAGAAAAAATCGCTGTCCTGGCGATAGGCATATTCTACATCGTGATGCATAATAGCAGGGGTAGCGCTGCGAAAGATTGCGGTGCCATTGCCGATTTTGGCCATGAATTTTTCTCGGCGATCGCGGTATTCTCTAGAATCTATCATCTAATTCAACTAATGAGTTTGTATAATTATAACAGCCTAAGTTTTGAGTTATAAATCAGTGTTAATATTGATAAATATGGTCAAACATATTATATAATAGATGGTATCTATAGCAATCCTAAATAATGTATAACGATCTTCTCCCCCGTTAACAAGCTCTCCTCAAATTCTTCTCTCTGCGTTCTCTGCGCCTCTGTGGTTTATAAAAAATGCAGTAATAAAAACCTAACAACTAACAACCCCAAAAATGGCAATACAACTACAACAAGCCCTCGCAGTAGGCAAATATCTCCTCACCCAGCGCCTGCAGGGACGAAAAAAGTTCCCCCTCGTCTTAATGCTAGAACCCCTATTCCGCTGCAATCTGGCTTGTTCAGGATGCGGTAAAATCCAGCATCCGCCAGAAATACTTAAGCGCCACCTCACCCCAGAAGAGTGTTTTGCAGCGGTAGAGGAGTGTGGTGCTCCCGTTGTCTCTATTCCTGGAGGTGAACCTCTCCTCCACCCCCAAATCCATGAAATTGTCAAGGGTTTAGTGGAACGGAAAAAGTTCATCTATCTCTGTACCAATGGTTTATTACTAGAAAAAACCTTAGACAAGTTCCAACCTTCCCCTTATCTCACCTTCAGTGTTCACTTGGATGGTTTGGAGCAACAACACGATAAATGCGTCGATCGCCCCGGAGTATTCAAAAAGGCAGTCTCAGCGATTCGGGCAGCTAAAGCTAAGGGATTTCGTGTCACCACCAACACGACTGTCTTTGAAGGAGCAGATCCGAAAGAAATGCAGTCCTTCTTCGATTTCCTGGACACCTTAGGTATTGACGGGATGATGATTTCCCCTGGTTACAGTTATCAATGGGCACCGGATCAAGATCATTTTCTCCAGCGGGAACAAACTAAAGCCCTCTTCCGGGAAATTCTCAGCCCCTTTAAAAGAGGGCAAAAGAAATGGAATTTCAATCACAATCCCCTTTTTTTAGACTTTCTTATAGGAGAGAAAGATTACGACTGTACTCCTTGGGGTAGCCCTAGCTACAGCGTTTTGGGCTGGCAAAAGCCTTGCTACCTCCTCAATGAGGGTTACTATAGCAGCTTCCAAGAACTACTGGAACAAACGGACTGGAGTAAATATGGTCGCGCTAGTGGCAATCCCCAATGTGCCGATTGTATGGTACATTGCGGCTACGAACCTACAGCAGCTATGGACGCGATGCAGCCTGAAAACGTCGGGCGATCGGTTGGTGCATTATTAGGTATTGGGTAGTTAATCTGTATCCGGGGTAGTATTTTTATACTACCTAACCTTATAAGTCAGTTCACTTGAGAGAACCTGACAAAAATGCTTCCAGTTTTTTACGTGCAGTTGCAGGTTTTGGCAATTTTATCCGCAGATGGACGCTGATTAACGCAGATACTGCTAGTATCGGTAGCTTTCCCGTTGGATCCATTATCCGCGTTTATCTGCGTTAATCCGTTCTTATCTGCGGTCTAAGGTTGGAATATGAAGGTTAGGGATGTAATTAAAAGCTGGTATTTGGCTCGAATACGGGGCAGTCATCGGCAGTACAAACATTCCAGCAAATCAGGTTTAGTTACTGTACCTGGAAAGCACCAAAAACATTAAATAGTATCCTAAAACAGGCGGGTATTAAATGATAGAGTACCTCATTGTTATTGAGAAAACGGAAACTGGATATTCAGCTTACTCTCCAGACTTACCAGGTTGTGTTTCAACCGGAGTAACCCATGAAGACGTTGAACAGAATATGCGCGAAGCCATAGAGTTTCATATCGAAGGGATGAAGTTAGAGGGGTTTGAGATTCCACAACCCACAACGTCATCAGCCTATGTGCTGTAATTCCATCAAAGGGAAAAACACGTATCACCCTGTATTTAGACGATGAAATTTTAGCAAGTTTCCGAGAACGTGCTGAAGCTTCTGGTCTTGGTTATCAGACATTAATTAATGAGGCTTTGAAGGCTCATCTCAAAAATCCATCTGAGCAACCACTAACCGAAAATGCTCTTCGTCTCGTTCTCCGGGAAGAGTTATTACAGGGTAATGTCTAACCTTTGCCGCATCGTACTATCCTACACTGGTAACTGTTTGACACTACATAGCCAAGAATTGTCGTACTCGAACCAAATAATTTTCCTCATCTTCCAACATAGGAAAATGTCCAGTTCCTGCTATTTCAACATATTCTATGTTATCATTTAATGTCGCTGCTTGCAGTCCCATTGCTGCTGGTATAATCTTATCTTTTTCCCCAGAAATTAATAGAGTCAGTACTCTCAGTTTAGAAAATTCTTGGGGCATTCTTGTTACTTCTTGCTTATTTACTGAAGTATAAATCGTACCCAAGGCAGCGTCATAGTCTGCTAATAAAAAATCTTCTAAAAAAGCGCGACGCAAATCTCTATCTATGGAACGATTCAGAAATCTCGCCATAAATAACTGGTCTGCAAAAGGTACTTTTAAGAACCAATTGTAACGAAATTTGACTACATAACCACCAAACTTATGAAAAGCAGCAAAAGCTTTAGCATCGTATGTAAAAATGCCGCTGCAAGTAAGAATTGCCCTGGTTACTCTTTCCCCATAGCGGTTGAGAAACAAAGTTGCGATGGATGCTCCCATAGAATGAGCATTGAGATAAACAACATCCAACCCTAAAGTATCCAACAAAACTGCTAAGTCTTTAGCATACTCATCTAACTCATAACTAAACTTGCTTTTCGTATTATTAAGTTTAGAGCGCCCGAACCCCCGCAAGTCGTAAAGCAAGCAATCAAAGCCATGGGATAGGGCCTCAGCAATCGGACGCCAATAACGGGCAGACCCTCCCCAACCGTGAAGAAACACCATCACTGGTTTTTTATTATTTTGCTCTCCAGACCTGATCCACTCATAATAATGGGTCCAGCCGCGAACTTCGATGGTTTGTGATTGTTTCTTTGTTGCCCTGTCATAAACCATGACGAATAACCAACGATGAATAACAAATAACCCATCAAGCCGTGTCCCGTTTGGGTAGAGAAGAAGGATGGAGGATTAACTCAGCAGTAGAGCGCTTCTCTACCATTTCTCGCGTAATCGTGCAGCGGCGCACATCTTTGCGGGAAGGATAATCATACATGATATCCAGCATGATTTCTTCCACAATCCCCCGCAGCGCTCTGGCGCCAGTTTTGCGGCGATAGGCTTCCTGGGCGATGGCTCGCACCGCATCTTTCTTAAACTCCAGTTGGACGTTATCCATCTTCAAAAGCTGTTGATACTGCTTCACCAGAGCATTGCGGGGTTTGGTCATAATTGACATCAGTGCTTCTGAGTCCAAAGGTTCCAGAGATGCCATTACCGGAATGCGCCCTACAAATTCCGGAATCATGCCAAACTTGACCAGATCATCGGGTTCCACCTGTTTGAGCAATTCTGCCGTCTGCCTTTCCTTCGACAGTCGCCAATCTCCCTCTCGGACAAAACCCATAGATTTTTTCCCCAACCGTTGCTCCACCACTTTTTCCAAACCCACAAAAGCGCCGCCGCAGACAAACATAATATTGCTCGTATCGATTTGGATGCAGTCTTGATAAGGGTGTTTTCTCCCTCCTTGAGGAGGTACATTGGCGATAGTTCCCTCCAACATTTTCAGCAAGGCTTGCTGTACCCCTTCACCACTTACATCCCTTGTAATGGAGCGGTTTTCGCTTTTGCGGGCAATCTTATCTATTTCATCAATGTAGATGATGCCCCGTTGAGCTTCCTCCACATCCATATCCGCCACCTGTAGCAGTCGCAGGAGAATATTTTCTACATCTTCTCCTACGTAACCCGCTTCAGTAAGAGTTGTTGCATCCGCTACTGCAAAAGGAACTTCGAGAATTTTGGCGAGGGTTTGAGCTAATAAAGTCTTGCCGCTGCCAGTGGGTCCGATGAGCAGGATATTGGACTTTTGCAGTTGGACCGAATCATCTACCTCTTCTTCCCCATTCTGTACCTGGGGGCAACTAAGACGCTTGTAGTGGTTATATACTGCCACTGAGAGGACTTTCTTTGCCTCCTGTTGACCGATAACATGGTCGTCCAAATACCTTTTCAGCTCTCGCGGCTTGGGAATTTTGCTCAAAGAGAGCCGCGCTACCCCGGCGCGCTGCTTTGGTTTGGATTTGTTCATCGCAGATGTAGACCCCAGGACCAGCAATCAATTTGCGCACCTGTTCCTGGGATTTGCCACAAAACGAACATTTTAGGTGGGAGTCGTATTTAGAAGCCATATTCGCCGTTTACTAAAGTGCTGTTACAGAAGAGGTATCAGTACGGGAAATCACTCTGTCAATCAGACCATATTCTTTTGCCTCAAGAGAAGACATGAAGAAGTCTCGCTCCGTATCTGCGGCAATTTTCTCCAAAGGTTGACCGGTGTGGTTCGCCAGTAATTCGTTCAGCCTTTGTTTGATGAAGAGAATTTCTTTCGCTTGAATCTCAATATCCACAGCTTGTCCTTGAGCGCCTCCTAAAGGCTGATGGATCATGATTCTAGAGGAAGGCAGAGCCATGCGCTTGCCTTTTGTACCCCCAGAGAGGAGAAATGCCCCCATGCTAGCAGCTAAACCATAACAGATGGTAACAACATCGGGATTAATCTGCTGGATGGTGTCGTAAATTGCCATCCCAGCGTAGACTGCTCCTCCTGGAGAATTAATATAAAGCTGAATGTCTTTTGACCTATCTTCAGCTTCCAGGAAAAGCAACTGGGCCACAATTGAGTCTGCCACTTCATCGGAAACGGGAGTGCCAAGAAAAATAATGCGCTCTCGCAGCAGTCGGGAATAGATATCAAATGCCCGTTCCCCTACACCGGACTGTTCTACCACCATCGGCACGACGTTATTAGTCACCCTGCTAGAGATAGAATAAAATTCGGGAGAACGGTAGCTCAGGACTGGGTAATCGGTGGATCTCGATTCAAGCATAGACCTAGATTTAGGCAAAAATGGGATATAGATGCTATTAACTCAATTGACTATCCACATTATGACGCAAGTCATTACGAGACGGAAAATCACAATTGCGAAGCTTTGCGTTAGCTTTGCGTTAGCAGACGCCGAAGGCGTCTCGCGTAAGCGTCCCGCCCAAGGCGTCCCAACAAGCACCCCTTTTAGATTTCAGCCCTCGATGAGGGCAGATGCATCAACAGCGTCTGTCTCTGGGGGTTTCTCTTCTGTTTCAGATGAGGAGAGAGAACCAACAGGTACTAGTTCTACCTTGGTTTTCTCTTGCAACCAATCTAAAGTATTTTCCTCTAGTAACTCTTCTTCAACCATATTCTTCAACTGCTCCAGGTCATACTCTTGTTTCGATTGGGACAATTGCTGAGTTACTTCCTTAATTCTCGCCTCAACTTTCTCTGGTTCCACTGCAATGGATTCTTGCAGGGCAATTTTCTTGAGGAAAAGAGATTTTTGCAAATTTTCAATTGCGTCCTGGCGCGATCGCTCTCTCATCACCGGAATTGTGTCAGCATTAAACATTTTTTGTATGTTAAATCCATAATTTTTAATCATAATTGCTGATCGAGTCAGAAGATTTTCTACTTCTTTTTCAATCATTGTTTCTGGCAGTTGGACAGAACAGCATTGCCTCAATTGAGCAATAATGGCTTCGTGAATGTTATTTTTTGTTTCCCGAGCGGCTGTTTGGGAGAATTTCTCTATCAAAGACTGCCGTAACTCTACCATGGTTTCAAACTCACTCACTTCCTCCGCTAAGTCGTCGTCTAACTCTGGCAGCTCTTTTTCTTTTAATTCTTTAAGCACAATGGTGAAAACAGCAGCTTTACCCGCTAAATCTTCTTGGGCATAATCTTCGGGAAAAGTAACCGCCACCTCCTTCGTCTCTTCTGTCCTCATACCAACAATGCCTTCAATCAAGCCCTCAATAAGCTTGCCTTTGGCTACTTCAACTTCAAAATCTTGCGCCTCAGCTCCCGGAATTAATTCCCCTTCTTCTCCTTCAGCAGCAGCAAATCGACCTTTGAAATCGATAGTCGCCACATCTCCCATCAGAGCAGGACGATCTTCTACCGGGACTAAAGTAGCTTGCTCTTGCTGACGTTCTGCTAAAAAATCATCTACCTGACTGGGATCGGCAACAATTTCTTCGGCCTTGACTTTCATTGAATGGTAATCTCCCAATTCTACATCTGGGGCAACGTCTACAGAAGCGGAAAAAGTCAGGGGTTCTCCTGGTTTATACTGCCCGATTAATTCGGAGAAGTTAGAAAGCAACTTCAAATTGCCTATACTGTCGATGGATTCTTCTTTGATTGCACCCTCCAGACTCTTTTGGACAATTTCTTCTAAAGCTGCTGCCTTAATCCTTCCGAGTCCGATTCGCTGTAAAAGGATGTGACGCGGTACTTTCCCCTTGCGAAACCCAGGAATATTAGTAGATCGAGCCAGTTCCCGCACTACCTTATCGTAGGTTTTTTGGGAAGAGGAGCCGTCTATTTCAATTTCTAAACCAATTTGGCTGGCTGGAAGCTTTTCCTGGATAACTTTCATCGATTCTTCTTATTTCTTATTTTAGATAACTGTTCGGTAGATTAGACTTCTGCAAGAAGTCAGGTAATCGGGGATAATTTTACCGTTTTGTAATTTTTTTCATACTTTTTTTATTCAATATTTTCGCAATTTTTTCCAGTATAGCACAAAAATGTACAATAAGAGTCTTAAGAAGATGAGTAGGAAATATTACGCTCACTCAAGATTCAAGACTCTTCCCCCTCCATTCATCTGATAGACCAATATATATGATAGTACAATCAAGGCACGAGGTGGACATCAAGCAACAGGGTAAGCTAAACTAATGAATGGGCAATCAAAGCTCGGGCTGTTAAAATACAGTGATTCCATTAGGGAGGAAAGAATTTGTCCGAAACCGTTGGTACACTTCACACCAAGATTCGCGTTGCTGTTCTGGGAGCAACTGGGGCTGTAGGCCGTGAATTAATCAAACTTTTAGCCAATCGTAAGTTCCCAGTTGCCGATTTGAAGCTTCTCGCTTCTCCCCGTTCTGCTGGTATTACGATCCCCTTTGTCGGTGAAAAGTTGCTGGTAGAAGCTGTGGGAGATGATTCTTTCCTTGATATAGACCTAGTTTTGGCTTCTGCTGGCAGCTCTACCACCAAAGCTTGGGCTGATAAGGCAATAGGAACCGGGGCAGTGATTATCGATAACTCCAGTGCTTTCCGCATGAACCCGTCAGTGCCTTTAATCGTGCCGGAAATTAACCCAGAAGCAGCAAAACACCATCGAGGCATTATCGCTAATCCTAACTGCACAACTATTTTAATGGCAATGGTAGTGTGGCCGCTGCATCGGGTACAGTCAGTAAAACGAATCGTAGTTGCTACCTATCAATCGGCTTCTGGTGCAGGTGCCCGGGCAATGGAAGAGGTGAAAACTCAGGCTAGAGCAATTTTACAGGACCAACCCCCGCCAACAGAAATTTTTCCCTATCCCTTAGCGTTTAATTTGTTTCCCCACAATTCCCCTCTCAACGAACAGGGGTACGCTGAGGAGGAAATGAAGATGATTAACGAGACGCAAAAGATTTTTAATGCTCCCGACTTAAGCCTCTCGGCTACCTGCGTGCGCGTTCCTGTATTGCGGGCCCATTCAGAAGCTGTTAACCTAGAATTTGCCAACCCTT
>JACONB010000160.1 GCA_014323965.1 Prochloron sp. SP5CPC1
ATGGATATGAGTCAGGTTTTTGCCGGGGAAAATGTTGCTTTGGACTTAATTCACGCTAGTGGGGGAAATCTGCGACACTTAATGGATATGTTGCAGCAAGCATGTCTGAGAGCTTTAGGGCGGAAACACACTAAGATGGAAGCAGAAGATGCCATTTCTGCCATCAAGGAGTTACAATTTAATTTTGAACGCTTTATCCCAGACAGCCACTATCCGGTTATTGCTCAAACCTTTCAGAATAAACAGGCTCCCAGCGACGAAATTGGACAAGAAACTCTTTTTAATTCTTCTGTGTTAGAGTATAATGGAAATAGGCACTGGAATTATCCTCATCCTACGAAGACGTCTGTTTCCAGGAGATAATGAAAAGGTTGCTTGGAGTTTAAACAATTTGAGTTGACTCTACTACGAACAATCTAGGTATTTTGAAGCTGAACCTCTCTTTCGAGAAGCTTTAGAAATGACAAAAAAGCTGTTTTCAGGAGATAATGAGGGTGTTGCTGATAGTTTACGAAATCTGGGGTTACTCTACGGTATTTTGAAGCTGAACCTCTCTACATAGAAGCTTTAGGGATGAAAAGACGTCTCTTTTCAGGAAACAATCTCGATGTTGCTGATATTTTACAAAATCTGGGAGGACTCTACAAGGCACAATCTAGGTATTCTGAAGCTGAACCTCTGTTACGAGAAGCATTAGAGATGAGAAAACGTCTGTTTCCTGGAAACCATCCCCATGTTGCTGATAGTTTAAACAATTTGGGATAACTTTACAAAGCACAAGCCAGCTTTATGAAGCAGAACCTCGACCTATAGAAGCATTAGATTGCCATGAAACCCTGTAGGGGTTTTATAAGGTAGCCCGCAATTCTAAGCTGGGCGGCATTCGCGGGTGACATTTGTGGGGGGGCATTTGTTAGGAGAGATTAGTGAATAAATTGTCCCAATTTGTGGTACCTTTATCTCTAGTTTCTCGCACTTCAAAGGTCTTATTGGTAGCTTCTGGTCGTTCCATGGCTTCTATACATAATTGGGCGATCGCTTCTCGACTCACTTCTCCTTTGATTGTATCTCCTTGGTCAGCTAATAAAACCTTATCCCCCGGTTTCTCGGTTAAAGCACAAGGTCTGATAATGGTATAAGTTAAACCACTATTCCTAATCACCTCTTCTCCCCGCAATTTCCAAGTCAGAATACCTCCCAACTGGTCATTCATGCGCACTGCTGGTGGTTCTTCTTCTAAATTAATCCCAGGACGACCCACACGAGTTACTCCAGCAGAACTAATCAAGATAAACTGGGGGGTAGGTTTCCCTCCATAAGCTTTAATAGACTCTATCCCTAAACTAAATGGTCCGGGTTGGAATTTGGGATTCAGAACTCCATCGTACTCGAATTTGCTCAACATCAACTGCATAGAGTAGACCTTACTGGGGTCGAAATAACCAGCGTCGGGGACAGTTTTAGCCCGAAACACCGGGATTAAATCCTGAAAAGGTACCCGAAGAGTCTGCCAAAAATCATAGACGGTATCGAAGGAATAACAATAACCTATCCCGTCCCATTTTCCTTCGCTCCTTAGAATCAACTTATAACGTTTCCCGTCTCCTTTCACCCGCAACTCAATCCCTTCATAAGGAGATAAGTCCCAAGGAGGGTTAAAGTTCCGAGTGCGGACGGAAGCAAAACCCCCGGAATTTGCGGTGGAGACATTCCCGAGAAACAACCCACTCTGGTTCACGAGACGGAGACTACTTTGACTCACCCCACCCATGACCACATCATCTACCGCACCCCAGGTATTTTTCAAGTCCAAGGTTGGGTTGCCAAAATCAAACAGCAGTCTTTCCCCTACTCTCAAACTCTTACTGTCAACTGCTGTTTTAACCAAGTTCTCTATGCCTCGATATTCAACGATTTCTGGGGTATCTACTACTTCCGGTAGGTAAAACTTAAGACCTTGATAGTATTTTTCCCGGTTGGGAGTATCTCCTTCTACTGGTTGCACTCTGGTTCCGGTACAGCAGATAATGGTAGAAATTCGGTCCATTAGCTGCGAGGTAAGGGTTTCTGGGATAGTAATGTCTCCTTCAAATAGTTCCACTTCCGGTGCTAAAATAGCTTCTGCTTTAACTTTATCTCGAACTAAAGCTCGTACCGGATAATGATTTTTGACTAAGTAGGAAACTACTCTCCTCCCCACTCCTCCTGTTGCTCCAGCTACTAAGATAATTCCCATGTTTTTGTCTCTCTTTATTTGTTTTTTCTGGTATAATCTTTGCAAGCAGCCGAGGAAAGGAATTACATCGAAGTAAGTTATGGTTTTTGCAAATCGGCCAAAGTCCCATCTGGAAGTATTTTTAGTTTTCATAAATAAATTATTTAATTAAATAATTGCTAATCGTATAATGAATAACTAAGCCATTTTTCTTCTTCTCCCTCTTCCCGTCGGAGCAAGCGCCAAGTTTTCCCCTCTGCTTGTCGCTGTAAATATATGTCAAAAGGATTTTGTTGTTGCACTTGCTGGCTGGGCAGGTCCAACTGGAGGTTATAAGTTCCTTGGAGGTGATAAGTTGGTAATTTACCCATTTTCATGGTTTCTACTAGTTTAACAGCAATCCCAGAAATGGCTAACTCCGGTACTGCTGTGTCTAACTGCTCACTGAGGTCCGCATATTGAGCGGCTATTTGTCGGGCGATCGCCTTGCTCACTATATCACTGTCTGGTCTCGGGGTACCACAAGCAGTGAGTACAGAGATTAAAATTAATCCTAAGATTATCTGGCTCCACCTATAATTAGTCATATCTTGCTATAATACAGAAACTGCCGCTGGGCGGGATTAAATAAACTGGTCACTGGTCACTGGTCACTGCTATACTCCCATTATGTCATCTACTGTAACTCCTTTGCCTGCTCAACTAGATAAACTCGTAGATCGCTTCAAGAAACGAACTGGTCCAAAACAGCGTTATCAACAACTGTTAGCCTATGGACAAAAACTCCCTCCTATGCTAGAAGAAGATAAAGTGGCCGGAAATAAAGTTTCCGGCTGTGTTTCTCAAGTTTATATTGCCGCAGACTTGGAAAGTGGTAAAATTTTATATCGGGGAGACTCTGACGCACAGTTAGTGAAAGGTTTAGTTGCTTTTTTAATTACAGGACTCAACGGTTTAACTCCGGCAGAAGTTTTACAAATTACCCCAGACTTTATCACCGAAACTGGTATCCCAGTTAGTCTAACTCCCTCCCGAGCTAATGGTTTTTACAATATATTTCAAATGATGCAACAAAAAGCATTAATGTTATTAAACAAATAGGGGCACCGTCGATGAAGCTGCCCCTACTTTTTAAATTCCTGTTAATATCAAACCGACGTAATAGTTCTTTCCGGAATAAGTAACCGTGCCGACTCAGACGACGGTAACTGTAGCAAAGGCTCAATTATGTTTTCCAGTACTGGATCAATATTGACGGACTTTTAGCAGGTTTTCCACAACTAAACGCTGTCCTTGTAAACTTCCTTCCTGTCGTCCTTGCTGTAGTCTTTGCTGTCGTCCTTCCTGTAAAGTATCTTCTCGCCATTTCAGATAAAACAGCGATCGCCTAGGTAGTGAAAATGGCGATCGCCTTCATAAAACACAACAACAAAGAAAAAATGTCAGACCTTGAAGTGATTTTGAATCAGGAGATCAGCCAGCCGTTCTGTCGCGATGCCATGAAAAAGCCGGTGTCGGTAGCTGGTGTCTTCGGATTGATCAATCCGTTTTCTTCTGTCCGGCTGGATAATGCACTGCCAGCCACAGGGTTGGCTTTTGGGGGTCTGTCCAGGTCACGCGATGACGACATTGCGCCGGAATATTCACTGAATCTCCGGGCTTCAGGGTCAGAATTTCACCGTCGGCAAAAGATATCTTGCCAGTCCCTTGCAACACCACGACCCATTCATCGCGGTCTTGATCGTACCACTCACCCTCCGAGGTGGTTTGCCCATGGGAGATAATTCTCTCGATCAGGAGGCTCTCGGTCTGAATCAGGCTATCAAATACCTCCCGGGATGGATTTTGCGATAAATGGTTTAAAATATTTTTTATTTTATGTTTCATCTTTTTGTTCCCTCACTAAAAGATACTCCATAGCATAAATTTTGTTCCCTTTTTTTGCATCTTTCTTGTCACGTCAGGTATCTATTTTTTGCGGTGACGCTCCTACACCAACCCTGACGGGTATGGTGTAGGAGCGTCACAGTTTAACATATCTGTAGTCGAGGACGGCTTAATTGACTTCCATCTCAAAGATACCTCTTTAGCTCTCTGGTTACAAACAGTTACCAGTGACCAGTTACCAGTGACCAGTTATGAGTTACCAGGCAGTTGCTATACTTCCGAAAACCTCTTTCCAGTTCAATATGCTCACGCTCGTTGCTGCTCTCTCTTAAGTTTAGCACAGGAATCTGGTTTAATAAATTGGAACAAACCAAACCCGGTACCCAGTCGTCCTTTTTTTTTAACCCACCCCCCAGAGACTGATTTAATTGCCCAGCTTTTTTTAATTGTCGATGCCCTAGAATGTGCTAAGGAAGTAGATTGGGTGAAACTAGCCCTAAATTTGAGCAACACCTGGGAAGAATTTTACCGAAAAAGTCGCATTTGGGGAAAAATAGAACTGGAACTGGCCCAAGGAAGATTAGCATTAATGGCCCTGACGGAATATTTCCTCCGAACATTCCTCCAGGAAAGAATTGGAGTAGCACCTCTTGGGAAATTGTAAAGAAATGTTACAAAGACTTGTCAAATGGTTTTTGATTAGTTATAGTAAAAGACATGTGTGAGGAGCGAACAAGCAGGGAGACCGAGACGAAACACGGAAAGTCGTCGGTCTCCTTTCTTTTGGGGGTGTTTTACGCCTCCGCGCCGAGGCGCTGAGAGGCTCGGAAAAAAAAATTCCGAAAATTTTCCCAAAGTACTTGACAAATTAAATTCATGTCGTCTATAGTAGAAATTGTGTGAGGAGCGAACAAAGTTGGGAGACCGAGACGAAACACGGCCAGTCGTCGGTCTCCTTTCTTATGGGAGCAGGAACTTCTCAATAGCCAC
>JACONB010000161.1 GCA_014323965.1 Prochloron sp. SP5CPC1
GGGTTCAAGGCTACGTTGGAGCAATCCTGCGTAGTTAAATCCGGTCGTTGAACCAAGAATCCCCCGGTTTTAGCGTAGCGGAACCGGGGGAATGTCAATTCAAGCTTCATAGATAGAGGCACTACCGTGCTTTGCCCCTGCTGCTAACAATTTTTCTGCCTGCGCGAATGCTGCAATTGCCAAAACCTCAACCCAAGAGATTCCTAGCCTCCCAGAGGGAGGCTTACGAATACTGCCGTCAAATTACGGCCAAATATTCGAAAACATTTTACCTCGGCACTCTTTTGATGCCTGAGGCAAAGCGGAAAGCGATCTGGGCCATTTACGTCTGGTGTCGCCGCACTGACGAATTAGTAGATGGCCCCCAGTCTGCTTTCACTACTCCAGAAATTCTAGATCGCTGGGAAAGTCAGCTAGAATCAGTTTTTGCCGGACGGCCCATAGACGACCCGGACGTTGCCCTGGTGGATACGCTGGAACGTTTCTCCATAGATATTCAGCCCTTTCGGGATATGATTACAGGACAAAGAATGGATTTGTACCGGAGTCGCTATGAAACTTTCGCCCAACTGGAGCTATATTGTTACCGAGTTGCTGGAACTGTGGGTTTGATGTCCAGTGACGTTCTGGGAATCGATAATAGTTGGGCTGCTGATCCTTGGTATCGTGGGAAGGAGATGTATATTCCCAAACAAGAAGCGATCGCTCTGGGTATTGCCAACCAACTGACTAATATCCTCCGGGACGTGGGGGAAGATGCTCAACTGGGTCGAATTTATCTACCCCTAGAAGATTTGGCTCTCTTTGATTATACCGAAGAAGATTTGTTTAACGGAGTTATTGACCATCGTTGGCGAGCATTGATGGTTTGATGCTCTATCAAGGGATTCTCAATATTATCGAACGGAATCAGTACGATGTGTTTAGTAAAAGAGCTTTTGTGCCCCTGAAGAAAAAAATGCTTTATTTACCTGTAGCATGGTTAAGGGCCCAAGCTCTTTGAAAGGAACCGCCGTCCTCCGCGGATGAACGCTGATAATTTCATTCTGGGGCTGCAATTTTGGGAATGTTTTACGCTCTTGCACAGAGACGCAAAAAGGCGGGGGGAGATTTTCGCACCGAGAAAGCTATATTTGAGGAGATTATAAATGGAGTGGACAATGCTGACTAAGTTTTTGGCTCCGTTTTTGCCGGGTTTAATACATTTAGGCAGTCAAGCTTCTGAAGAGGCTGCCAAAAAGTTGGGAACTGCTGTGGTTCGTGATGTTTGGGAAAAAGCAAAGGCAGTTTGGTTGAAGTTGAGATCCAAGTTACAAGAGAAACCAGCGGCTCTGGAAGCAGCTGAGGCTCTCGCTGCCACACCAGATGATGAAAATTGGCAAAAGATGCACTGGGACAGGCGGCTAATTTTATCACCGATGTGGCTCGTGCTTGGGGGTTAGCAGAAGAAGAAGGGTTTTGTGAGGAAAATCCATCCCAGGCGATCCGGTTTCACCGGATCCGCGCTGTAGCGCGGCCCGCCCTACAATGTCGATATGCTCTCATCCTGTCTTCCCTTAACAGTTTAGCCATGAACTTTCCACCGGAATTAATTGCAACATTGGTGGAAAAGCAGGTTTAAACTCCGGTGCAGGGTTTGGCTTATGCTCTACAAACTCAAGAGTCCCAACAGCGAGCCAAGGTATTGGGATTGTTAGCCCCCCATTTACCAGATGAGCTATTGCCAAAATTGTTGGCAGCGGTTAACTCCATGGCTGAACAGGAACATCGGACAGAAGCACTGCGTTTAATTGCCCAATGTCGTACATTCGTGATGATAAACGCCTTACAAGCAGTCTATGAAATAGGGAACAGTTGGGCGTTGTTGGATGCACTAGAAGCACTGGCACCGAATCTGCCAAAAGACTTAATAGCACAGGCACTAGAAATGTGTCTTTCCTTAGAGAAAGAAGATGATTTAGAGATATGTTGCTCACGAGAAAACACATGAACAATACAAAGCTTTAGAAGCTTTAGCGCCATATCTGCGACGAGATGAGGAGTTAATGAGTCGAGCAAAAGATGGCAATCTTTTCCTTTGAGACGTGGAAGAATTTTGCTATAGAAGTACTTGCACCTCACTTATCAGATCGATTAATTGAGGAAGCTTTGACGACTATATTATCATCCCAGCCATACTACCTCAAAAAATTAGGAGTATTGATTGATGGGGAGACTGTGAGTATATTAGCACCTTATTTGCCGAAACAACTGCTAGAAAAAGTGGTAGACAATTTCCCAAGGATTTATTGGATAAATACCTATCACGAGAGCGCGTTTTTTAACTGCCATGGCTCGTTACTGGCCAAAAGAACAGGCAAAGGCATTGGAAGTTGCTCGTGAAATTGAACAGGAGTATTACCGGGTGAAAATGCTATGGGAACTTGCTGTTTACTTTCCCGAGTTGAAGGAAGAAGCAATAGAGATAGCCAGATCGATTAAAGAAGAAGGTACACGAAGAAGAGTGCTGTCAGATCTGCTTCCTCAGATGCCTCAGCAACTGATTTCCAAAGTGTTGGACATCGCTTTTTCCCTCCCTGAGAGTCAGCGTTTTGAGCACATTTCCATATCTATTACCAGAACTAATAGTTCGTGTCCTGGAAAAAATTTGTTCTATGAAAGATAGTTATGAAAAAGTCAATTTGCTGGAAGAATTAGCTCCTCATCTTCCTTCAGAACTAATCGAGCCAGCCTTGAACATTGCCCGTAAAATTGACGATGAATGGACACAAGCTAGAGCACTGAGTGGCTAAGAAAGCCACATGCCACAATTAGTAGAAGAAATATTGACTCTAATTTGTAAGAGTCGAGAGGATATCAAAGACATTCTAGGTAAGCTCGTCCCTCATCTTCCCGAGGCACTCATATCGGAAGTATTAGCCATAGTTAGTTTGATTCACGATGAATATGAACAAACAGAAACTTTCATAGAATTATCTACCTATAGATCGCAGTTACTCTCTGAAACCCTAGACAGAGTATGCTCTACTCAAAATGAGGAGGTGAAAGGTGAAGGTATTAGGTTATTGACATCTCATCTACCTCAAGAACTGATGGGTCAGGCATTAGAAGCAGCTTGTTCCATTAAAGATGAAAAGTGTCGATATAATACCCTGGAAGATATTGTCCCGAACCTACCCAAGGATACGATGGAGCAAGTGCTGGAAGCAATTTCTTCCCTCAGTACAGGGACAAAACTTTGAGACGGCAGTGCCGCCGCCATTAATCAATGCCGGCGGCTTGGTGGAGTTTGGAAAATGTCTGGGTGAGGAGGTTAGATAGAAATCAGAACAAAATCAACTAACCGAACCAACTGGTCGTTTGGGCAAGTGCACTTCAATATCTTGATGCTCGGGGTGGTGCATTCCCGAATCGCATTCCCCCTGCTATGGACGATGGGACCTAAGCAGGGCAACAGCAACAGTGCCGAGCGCATGGACTTGCTGGAGCGCTTTGAAACTCTTTTTCCCCAGGTGAAGGTGGCCTGTCTGACAGCAGACCGAGAGTTCGTGGGCAAGGAGTGGGTGTCATTCTTGATGATGTCCCCCCTTATCCCCTTCCGCATCCGCAGGAGCCACAGTGAACTCATCAGCTCTGGATCTGGTAAGACACGCTGCAACGGAGCGGCGATGTTCCACTCGCTGCCCTATGGTCAAACCCGGATTCTTTCCTGCAAGCGTTGGGTCTGGGGGCGCAAGCTTTATGTGGTGGGTTGGAGCCTAGCTGATGGTCAATTATTGATTGTGGCCACCAATATCAGTCCCAAGACTGCATTGACCGATTACGCTCAGCGTTGGGGCATTGAAACCTTGTTCGCGGCCCTCAAGACCCTCAGCTTTAATCTAGAATCTACCCATTTTCAAGACGGAGCCAAGCTTAACAAGCTTGTCGCTCTGCTCGCGATCGCGAAGCGCCACTCGAAGTTTACGCCTTCACCTGGGCCCGGATGGTCGGTTTGTGGCTTCATCGCCAGAAGCCCATTCCCCTCAAGTCTCACGGACGGCGTGCCAAGAGTCTCTTTCGCTTCGGTTGTGATTTTCTACAGCGGACCTTCTGTGATTTCACCCTGCGGCACTCTGAATTTTGACACGCTCTTCAACTTTTGTCCCCGTACTGAGATTTCTTCCATACAGGATGAGTATTATAGGGAGTCGTTACTCTACGATGTTGCTTCTCACCTACCTCAGGAACTAATGGAGCGAGCATTGGTTGTAACCCAATCAGTTTCCGAGGTATCGCAACGCAGTATATTCTCTCAATTAGCTCCAAACCTACCTCAAAAGCTGGTAGGTCAAGCATTGGAAGTAGCTAGAGCAATTCAAAACCCTATATATAGAGCGATCTGCGGTAGCAGATCCGGGGTTTCACCCCGGGTCGCCCTTAATACCTTGATTCCCCATATACCAGATTTAGCACAAGAAGTTTTTGAGATTATTTGTTCCCTTGATGATGAGACTATACGGGAAAATTCCAGTGGTTTCGGCGATGTATTCGGTGGATTAGCTTCTTATTTGTCACAGGAACAAATCAGAAGGGCTTGGGAAATTACTAAATCCTTAACCTGGGAATATGGCCGTGTTGAAGCAATTGTTGCACTGGCTCCCTATCTTTCTGACAACTTGATGCTAGAAGCATTAGAGGTAAACAAGTCAATTCAAAATGAATCTTACAGGGGGCAAACTTTTGAGGAGTTAGTACCTTATTTGCCATCAGAGTTCATCCCCAACGCCTTGGAGATTATAGATTCAATGCAGCCCAATTATCGCTATGAGACTTCTTTAAAGGCATTGGCTCCACGGTTATCCCAGGAGTTAATTGCTCAGTTACATAGAAAAGCTTGTTCCCTTGATGAGGAAGACCAAGAACACCAAAAGGGAACGCTCCTTATCTGTTTAGCCCCTTATCTATCCCCAGAGTTAATGACTCAGACATTAGAAATGGCGCGAGGAATGCAAGACGAGTGTTGGAAAGCAAGGATTTTGATTGCATTGACAGCACATTGGCCTCAAGTCCTAATGGAAGCATTTGAAGCGACTTGCACTAAAGCCAATGCGAACAGAAGTGGCCTTTGGGAAGAACTAATCCCCCACCTACCGCAGGAGTTAATAAATCGAGCGCTAAAAATGATTTTAACAGATAACATTGATGATGGAATGCTGAAAATGCAATGCTCCGACCTTGCCCCAGGATTTATTAGCCCAAGCATTGGCAAAAGTTGGAAAAATTAAGGATGATTATGAACGGGGCAGAATGTTGGAGGAATTAAACCCTTATCTCCCTCAGACAATGGTCATGGAACAACTTGAAGGGATCCGATCCTTTAAAGAGCCTTATCAGCAATCTCGTGCTATGGCAAACCTAGTTAATCGATTTAACTTTAATGAGATCCAGTTTCCCTTGTGGAAAGAATTTCTTCGTGCTTTTTCTTGTCAGGAGCGTAGTTTTTTTTTAGGATATATCCCTAAACTTGCTCCCGGCATTCTTATCCTAGGTGGGGAAAAATCCTTTGTTAATTGCGCCCAAGCGATTCAAGATGTTTGTAGTCAGTGGGCTTAAATAGTGCTATAGTATGAAACAAAACATCACCTATCCTGCTATCCCGCTGTCCCGCCCAGCTTAGAATTGCGGGCTAATAAATAAAGTCCACGAAGGTGGACTATGCTATTGGATAAAGTGCTATAGTCGTGGTTGGGACTTTCCTCAGATAAACACAGATGAACACAGATAATCCCACTTTGGAAATACATGCTTCCCGGCAATTTACTTCCTGGTTGTATGAACAAAATCTTAGTCTCGCTTTCACTACCTATCAAGCAGGGAAATTATTTGCTATCGGTTTACAACCCAGTGGCCAAATTTCTGTCTTTGAGCGCACCTTTGAACGATGTATGGGTTTATATGTAAGCGGTTCCAGGCTTTATATGAGTTCTCTCTATCAACTTTGGCGCTTTGAAAATGCCCTGGAACCAGGAAAAACTCATAATGGTTATGATTGTGTTTATGTTCCCCAAGTAGGGTATACAACTGGAGATTTGGATATTCACGATATTGGGGCAGGAACTGAACGGATTAATTCTCTGAATGGCTCATCTTTACCACAAAAACTTATATTTGTCAATACCTTATTTAGCTCTCTGGCTACAGTCAGTGAACAATATAGTTTTATTCCTGTCTGGAAACCCCCTTTTATCTCTCGTTTAGCTGCAGAAGACAGATGTCATCTCAACGGGTTGACAATAGTAAATGGGGAACCCAAATACGTCACTGCGGTCAGTCAGAGCGACGTAGCGGACGGGTGGCGCGATCGCCGAGTAGATGAAGGTTACCTAATAGATGTTAAGTATAATAAAGTTAGTGTTACCTAAATGGGTATGCCTCATTCTCCCCGCTGGTATGGAGATAAGCTTTGGTTGCTCAACTAGAATTTGGTTATGTAAACTGGTCGGAGGGGAAGTTTGAACCCATAGCTTTTGCTCCTGGTTACTTACGTGGTCTTAGTTTTATAGGGGATTTTGCCATCGTTGGTATCTCTAAACCAAGAAAGAATAAAACTTTTTCTGGTTTGCCATTAGATGAGAAATTAGCCGCCAAAAATGCGCTCGCCCGCTGTGGTTTATTAGTAATAGACTTGCGCAGTGGAGATATTGTTCATTCTTTGCGGTTAGAAAAAATAGTAGAAGAACTCTACGATGTTGTTGTTATACCCAAAATTATTCGCCCGATGATAATTGGTTTTAAAACAGAAGAAGTTCGCCGCATGATTACTATGGGTTCTTAAGAGTTAATGTTTTCTCAATTCCCTACCCCACGGATTTCCATTTGATATTACAGCCAATACTAGGTTTTTGCTCTGGAGGGACTGGTTCTCCTGCTAATACTGCATTAATAGCATGACGCAAATCTTTTCCCGTAACCGGTTTGTTATTACCGGGACGACTGTCGTCCAACTGCCCCCTGTAAACTAAATGGCGATCTCTATCAAAGAGGAAAAAGTCTGGGGTACAAGCAGCGCTGTAAGCTTTAGCTGTCTCCTGTGTTTCATCATAGCAGAAAGGGAAGGTGAAGTCCAGCTTTTGAGCCATTTCCTTGAGTTTGGAGGGTGAATCTTCCGGGTAATTTTCCACATCATTGGCACTAATAGCTACAATAGCCAAAGGTTGATTATTGTAGTCTTTGCCAATATTAGCTAATATTAGAGTCGAGGGAGATATTACTATCTCGCCCCTCTCCTACGAACTGTACGTGAGACTTTCACCTCATACAGCTCAGGTGTTTCTATGCCTTCACGGCGCGTTTTGCGAGTCCGTCCTTAATACGCTTGCTGTGTACTGCTTGCACCTGGTGACATTCCCGATGGAGAGCAACTAGATTCTTTAGTTTCCAATTGTTATGGTCGCCATCTATGTGGTGCAATTCCACGGCGCCATCTACCTCCATGAACAATCGATTGCAATGCTGACATTTGCCCTTCTGTCGCCTAATTGCATCAGCAGTTGGTCCACTGTACAGTTTGGAATTCCGACCTACCCAATAAGTAAGGTTCCCGTCGAAGGGTGAGGCACTACCTTTGACCATTACGTGACGGTTCACTTCCCAAGGAACTGATGGAAACGCCTTATCCACCTGCA
>JACONB010000162.1 GCA_014323965.1 Prochloron sp. SP5CPC1
ACTAATACCGACGCGGAGAAGCAAATTCGCCTCACCTTTGCAGATGCATATGGAGGAGTGCAGCAACGGCTGAAAATTGGCAATGAAACCATTAAAGTGCGCATTCCTCCCGGAGCAAAACAGGGTACCAAGATTAGACTGCGGGGTAAAGGTAATCTCGACCCCTACACCCGTCAACGGGGAGACTTGTATTTAAAAGTCCAACTAATACCCCACTCTTTCTACCAATTTGACGGCGATAATTTAATTTGCGAAGTTCCCATCTCTCCCGAGGAAGCTGTGTTGGGAGCATCTATTGAAGTTCCTACACCATCTGGTAAAGTCACCATGACAATACCGCCGGGAATTCGTTCTGGTCAAACCCTACGACTGCGGGGTAAAGGATGGCCGAACCCCAAAGAAGAACCCAGCGACCAGTTAGTGAAAATCATCATCGCCACCCCGAAAAAAATATCGGCCCAGGAGCGAAAATTATACGAAAAAATCAGCGCCAGCCGCAGTTATGACCCTAGAGCCGAGATGAAATACGAACTCTGATGAGTTCTAGATTAATTATTTTACATAATAAACTTATTAAGTAAAAACTATTCTCCTGCGGCAGCTAATAACTGCTCGACCCCCGCATTAGGGGAGAAGAAGGAAAACAAATGTTTATACTTAATTCTCCCAGACTTATCGAGGAAAAATTGGGCTGGTAGAGGTGCTCCCAATGCTTGACCCACTCCATAACTACGAAAGACATGGCACTCTGGATTGCTGAGTAGGGGCATTTTTAGTCCTAAATCTTTTACCACTTGCAGACTCTGTTCCCTATCGGTACTGGTGATGGTCAGCACCTCCACACCTCGCTCCTTAAACTGCTCGTATGCCCCATTTAGTTCTACGATATGAGGATAGCAGAGGGGACAATAGAGCTTTGCAGTAAAAATGCGAGTAAAAGCGAGGAGCACTGGTTGCTTATCCCCATAGTCCGATAGCTTAACTTGGCGATCGTTGGTAATATCAGGCAGTTGAAAATCCGGTACAGTCATGGCCATTTTTAAAGGACTGGTAGCCGGAATTGGAAAAAAATTGGCTAAAAAGCGTTTATTAATTAAGCCGCTCAAGTTACTTATCATTGATATAATCAGTTTATGACCCAAAGCCCATCACCAAACTATCGGCAACGGCTGCGAAATAAGCTTTAGACTTCACCGGATCAGAAATCATGGTCTTATCCCCTTCTTGCCAACCCACGGGGCAAACTTGATCTGGGTTATTTTGCACGTGTTGAATGGCTTTGAGAGTGCGAAGGGTTTCGTCTACGCTCCGACCGAAGGAAAGGTTATTGATAGTGGAGTGTTGGATAATTCCTTCCTTATCAATGATAAATAGTCCCCGCAAGGCGACCCCAGCCTCTGGATCCAGGACATTGTAGGCAGTGCTGATTTCCCTTTTGATGTCGGAGACGAGAGGATATGCTATCTGGCCAATACCACCTTCTTTTCGCTCAGTTAGACTCCAAGCAAGGTGGGAAAATTCGCTGTCAACAGAGACGGAGAGAATTTCGGTGTTCAGCAGGGTAAATTCTTCGTGGCGATCGCTAAAGGCGATAATCTCTGTAGGACAAACAAATGTGAAGTCTAAAGGATAGAAGAACAAGACTACGTATTGATTGCGATAGTCGGATAATTTAATCGTCTTAAATTCGTGCTCGAAGACAGCAGTAGCGGTGAAGTCTGGCGCTTCTTGACCTACTCTCAAGCATCCGTTGACTGGATTAGTCATCTAAAACTCCTTACACTTATGAGAAACAGCCTCGTTTTTAGATCTCCAGCTAGCAAAGTTGTGGTTAACTTATCTGGCTGGTAATATGGATTCATATTGAGGCACTGTTACGAATATATCATACTCATATTTGATTGTGAGCATATCTTGACAGCAGGTCGGGCAAACTGCCACCCCCACCATTATCCCCTCACCTCTATACATCCTCAAGCCATGGCGGCAGCTACAGCAGCGATTGCAGCCCATCGCCAGGGTAAGTTTTGGCAGCACCACGATGCTCTATTTGACCAACAAGATAAGTTAGGGGAGGAATTATATCAAGCCAAAGCTAGAGACTTGAATTTGGATAGAGAACGATTTAACGGCGACTCGGGCACTGCTTACTATTAAGCATAATATTGTCTTCGCCCAGACTCTGGGGATTTAGGGTATTTCTTTTAAAAAATTAAAAAAATAGTCTCTCAAATACAACTTTGTGTGATAGACCGGGTAATTATGCACTTCACTACTCTTGGTAGGTGGTGCATGATAGTGGTTATCTACCGAAAAATAATGAAACAACATCGATCGTTTTACCTAAAATCTCTTTTTACGTTCATCTTGGGATGGGTGGTGCTGTTGAGCTATTCTGTACCTGCTTTTGCCCAACTATACTTGAAACTAGATTAGGAGTAAATGCTCATGGGATTACAGTGGATTTGGCGTCAGCAGCAGAGGAAAGTATCCCCTTGGTTGGCAGCAATATTAGTCTTTTGTCTGACATGGCTGAGTTTGTCCGCGCCAGTGGCTGCAAATGATCAGCTCGTAACGAGACAATTAGAAGCGGAAGTCCTGGAAATTATCCGCAGCCATCCAGAAGCGATCTGGAACTCTTTACAGACATACCTAGCTCAAGAAAAGCAGCAGAAGCAACAAGCCCAGCAAGCAATCTTGCAGCAGTTGAAGACACTTCCTGCAAAAGTTATTGGCTCCTCTCCTACTGCGGGAGCGGGGGAACAAAAAATTGTTTTGCTAGAGTTTTCCGACTTTCAATGTCCTTATTGCGGCTTGGCTCAGGATACAGTGAAGGAGTTTATGACTGAACACGAGGATGAAGTTACCTTGGTTTACAAGCATTATCCCCTCTCTTCTATCCATCCTCAAGCCATGGCGGCAGCTACAGCAGCTATTGCAGCTCATCGCCAGGGGAAGTTTTGGCAGTACCACGATGCTCTCTTTGAGCAACAAGATAAGTTAGGGGAGGAATTATATCAAGCCAAAGCTAGAGACCTGAATTTGGATCTAGAACAATTTAACCGCGATCGCCAAAGCGATGCAGCACTGTTTGCTATTGAGCAGGACATTCAGCTCGCTCAGACTCTCGGGATTCAGGGTACTCCAGGATTCATCATGAATGAGGAGATATTTTCTGGCGCTGTTCCCCTCTCCCAAATAGAGGAGATATTCCAACGACAAAAATCTCGTTAAACAAGTGTGGGAATTAATTGAACGATGAACAAAACAAGAGGGACAAGTCTGAATAAATTGATGGAAGAGTTTTCTAATATGGCTTTGGCGGAATTTGATGCTCATACTCGGTTTAAAGCGCTTGCTGTAGTGGGAGATCCAAACAAAGGCTTGATGCTGTTAGATAAGCTAGATGAACATTGGACTCAAAAGTGTTAGTAACGCAAAAGCTTGTAATTGTTGGGTTAACGAAAAGAACGTCTGATTGAGAAGATAACAACATCCACAACCAAAATCACTTCTAGTAATAGGAGCCAAAGAAAATGCCATAATAGAGGATTTGCTGGTCGAGTACCACTCATCAAACCTGAAAGGAAAGTCCAGAATAAGTTCAATATCAATAAAAAAGTGACTCGGAGTATGGGATGTCCTGCTTTCCGTGGACGCAATACCCAGTAGACAAACGTCAGCTCAAGTACCATAATAGTTAACAAAATTAGGACTAGAGCAAGATTAGGAGGCTCATAACTGCTAGGAATAAATCCAATCGGTGGGTGAGTAACTTCATAATAATAGTCATAGCCCATAAAGAAACTGACCAATAACCAACCCAGAAAGATACTGTAGACTTGGAAAGTCATAGCCCTATATTTCTCGTGGTTTTTGCATGAAAATTTATTTTCTTCATTAACCCTTAGGCTCCTGCTAAAAGGAATTATTTTCAATCTCAAGCCGATCTTGATAGCGCCAGTATCTAAATTACTTCTATCCAATCTTACTTATAGAGTAGATTAATTATGTTTGAATAAAGAACTTAAATTCCTTTATCCTTTCGTTACTTCTCCCGATTTCCCCCGATGGAAGGGTGTCAAGGTTTAGATAGGAAATTATATTTGTGACTGGATAGAGTGAGATTATTAAAACCGCTGTCGATCACCCTACCTAGAGAGTCACATAGAGATAACATGGTAACGTAGTCAAAAAAGAGAATTAAATCATGGCTTTAACACATAGTTTTGAAGAAACTGTCAAAAAAAGGAGAGAAACAGACTCAGAATTTCGCTTATACCTTCTCCCAGAAGCAATTAATTATCTGTTAAAAGGATAATTTGACACAGGAAAAGCTATTTTACGATATTATACAGTACAATAACATTAAAATGACAGTTACCAACAAGTAGATGCAGCCCACCGATCCGAGTAAATTTACAGAACTTGCCTGGGAGGCGATCGTTAAATCCCAAGAAGTTGCTCGCCGCTATAAAAATCAAGATCTAGATGTAGAGCATGTCATGCTCTCTCTGCTGGAAGAAGGATTGGCCCAGACACTCCTAGAGAGTGCGAAGATAGATCCAGCCCGTTTGCAGGTGCTCCTGACAACTTTCGCTAAGCGCCAACCGAAAGTAAATAATACAGAGCAACTGTACCTCGGTCCCAGCCTGGATATGATGTTAGACAGGGCAGAAGCTTGTCGTGAAAGTTGGCAAGATAAATTTATCTCGACAGAACATCTCCTAGTTGGGTTTGCAGAAGACGATCGCATTGGTAGGCGTTGTTTGCGCAATTTCAATTTGGATCCCCAAGACTTAGAAAAAACAATTAAGGAAAATCGCACTGAACAAATAACTGAGGAAAATTTAGCTAACACCGATTCCAACAACTCTAGTGTCTTGGAAAAATATGGGCGAGATTTGACAGCACAAGCTTCATTAGGGAAACTGGATCCAGTTATAGGCAGAGATGAAGAAATCCGTCGTCTTATCCAAGTTCTTTCTCGCCGTTCCAAAAATAACCCTGTCTTAATTGGGGAACCAGGAGTAGGGAAAAC
>JACONB010000163.1 GCA_014323965.1 Prochloron sp. SP5CPC1
CGGTTGGTTAATGGTGAGAGGGTTCGCACGAATTCATCCTTTGTTCGGTATGGTTGTAGAAATAATGCTCCTAGCCAGTTGTTTTGCCGGTCGCAGTTTACGTCAAGCAGCAGTGGATGTTCTCGAACCTTTAAATAAGGGATTAATAGAAAGAGCACGTTCTCAATTAAATCAATATGTCGGTCGGGACACGGCTAATTTACCAGAGTCAGAAATCCTCCGTGCTGTCCTGGAAACGGTCGCTGAAAATACCACCGATGGAGTCACTGCTCCTTTATTTTATGCCATTGTGGGGGCATTTTTACCGGGTGTAGGGAGCGTTCCGTTAGCACTAGCTTATAAAGCAGCCAGCACTCTTGATTCCACAGTTGGCTACCGGAAAGAACCATTCAGGGATTTGGGTTGGTTTAGCGCCCAATTAGAAGATCGTATCACCTGGCTACCCTGCCGTTTAACTGTTTTAACTTTGGCAATTATATCGGGGAAACCTAAACAGGTTTGGGAGCTTTGCTGTCGGGATGCGATCGCTGATACCAGTCCCAATTCCGGTTGGAGCGAATGTGCTTATGCTGCTATTTTGAAGGTTCAATTAGGTGGTGACAACTTTTATGGAGGTGTGGTGGAGCATAAACCTTTGCTGGGCGATCCCATAGAGCCAATCATGCCGGAAAAAATCTACCAAGCTCTAGGGCTAACTCGAAAAAGCTTTCTCATTTGGCTAGCAATAGCTTCTACTTGTCTTTTAGCACTGTAGAATATGCCCCTGCTGTCTCGCAACCGGCGCTCTCATTGATGCTTGATTTGGTTAATAACTTTTTTATTTATAAAGTTTTATGGCGTTTTTATAATAAAAAAGTATAAAATAGATTAATTAAGGGCAAGGCAATGCCGCGCCCTACAGCTGATAGCTATAAAATTAGAGATACTTTTCTAAGGTATTAGCCAAAGTGGTTTTTGGAACTGCACCCACTACCATATCTACCTTTTGACCGCCTTTAAAAATTATGAGAGTGGGAATGCTGCGAATTCCGTATTGACCCGCAATACTTGGATTCTCATCTGTATTGAGTTTCAATACTTTAACCTTACCCTCGTATTGTTGGGCAATTTCATCTACTACAGGAGCAACCATTCGACATGGGCCGCACCAGGGAGCCCAAAAATCGACTAGAACGGGAATTTTGCTGTCTAAAACTTCTTCCTGAAAAGTAGAATCTGTAACTGGGGTAGTTGCTGACATACCTGTAAATCCTTTATTGAGCCTGTTTATCTCGAATACTATCAGATTCTATCACAGCCGGAACTCGGCAGAATACAAAAAGAAACCGCCCGGACATAGTTCGGGCGGAGTGTGGTGTGAGGAGTGAACGGAAACATTTGTCTCCGCTATTTATATTGTACGCTACAATTGGAAATTTGCTACGATTTTTTCGGTAAAATTAAATTAAATTGACAAAACCCAGGGCGATCGGATACCAAGACAACATTAATGGAAATGACGCAAAAACAAGCACTGAGACTAGCTATAGGAGGGGCGATCTGTGGTAACAGATCTGGCGGCGCCTTTTTTTCCCTTACCCTCTTCCTCATCTTACACCGCCATTTTACTTTTTATTCTTCCTACGACCAGGGTATCTTCAATCAAGTCTTTTGAAATGGCATTCACGGTCGCTTCTTTCAAAGTTCTCTGTCTTCCCAGCTCTCTACAAATGTGGTCCACAGTGGGGAAGTACCATCCGTATCTTACCATCGCTTGGGACAGCATTTCACTCCCGCCCTCTTGCTGTGGTTGCCTCTGTACGCTCTCTTTCCCTACCCTGTTCCTCTCAGCGTCCTCCAAGTAGTTCTCGTAACTGCGGCTGGTTTAGTCCTCTACGCTTTAGCCAGACAGTATCTCGAACCGCATTTGGCAGCAATGATTACTGTGAGTTTCTACTGCGCCAATAGTGTGCTGGGTCCGACTCTAGCTAACTTCCACGACCTATGTCAAATTCCTCTCTATGTCTTCGGTATTTTGCTAGCAATGGAAAAACGCTGGTGGTGGCTGTTTGCCAGTCTCTGCCTTTTAATTGTAGCGATTCGGGAAGATTCTTCCATCGCCCTCTTTGGTGTGGGTTTGTACATGTTAGCCAGCAGACGCTTTCCCCGTATTGGTTTGGCAGTGTGTAGTTTCGCAGTAGCTTACACTATTGCTCTGACTAACTTGATTATGCCCCTTTTTTCTGACGATATTTCCAAGCGTTTCATGCTGGAAAGGTTTGGTCAATACGTCCAAGGAACTGATTCTGCTTCTACTTTAGACGTCATTTGGACAATGGTCAGCCAACCCAGACTCCTAGTGCAGGAATTATTTTCTCCACCCGGTGGCACCATTCGCTATTTATTGGGTCACTGGTTACCTTTGGCTTTCATCCCAGTTATTGCTCCTTCGGCTTGGATTGTAGCTGGTCCACCCCTGCTGAAATTGCTTTTAGGTAAGGGAGTTTCGGTTTTGGCAATTACCATTCGCTATGCTCTGAGTGTGGTACCGGGACTGTTTTACGGGGCAATTCTCTGGTGGGGGGGACAGGGTTTTCGCGAATGGGGGCAAAAGCCAGAAAACCTTCAGCCACGTAAGCTAATTCCTCCATTTCGACGTTTTTGGCTCTTCTGTATCGGTCTAACTCTGGTATTTACCATTACTTCTAACCCTAATCGCACATTGTATTTCTTAATCCCCGATTCCGTCCAGCCTTGGGTTTATGTTTCTCTGCCGGAACAATGGCAGCGGGTGGGGGAAATTCGTTCTCTACTAGCTAAGATTCCCTCTGGTGCTAGTGTTGCTGCTACTACTTATATTATTCCCCATTTATCGGGCAGACGGGAGATTATTCGTCTACCCTCCTTGGAATTGAAGGACGATAGGGAGGAAGTAATTAAAGTAGATTACGCTATCGCTGATCTGTGGCGGTTGCGCCGCTATTCAGTAGCTTTTGGGGACGATCTTTTAAGGGCGATTGCTGCTCTAATTGAGAGAGTGACTGAAAATGGGGAATACGGAATTACCGGGTTTAATAATGGAGTAATTTTACTACAGCGGGGCGTACCTTCTCATGGCGAAGCGATGGCAGCTTGGGGAGCATTTCACCAGGAAATTGATACAATCTTAGAAGATTAATAGGCTCACAATCCCTATTTATAACTAAATAATGAGATTAAAATACTAATATTTTAATGATTAAATATTGATAACCAATCTTAATTATGATGTTCTCATCTTGCGGGTATAATGGATATTACTTGGACTCCCCCAAGCCACCTGCTGAGGTGGAATGTCTTTAAAGACACTACTCCGGGCGCCAATAACTGATCCTTCGCCAATAGTCACTCCCGGAGCGATAAAACAGTCAGTAGCAACCCACGTACCATTGCCAATTATAATCGGTGCGGTAATCAAACCAAAAGCTTTATCCTGGATATCGTGGCTACCAGTGCAGAGATAGGATTTTTGAGAGATAACGCAGTGAGAACCAATGGTAATTTTATCTAAACTGTAGAATACCACATCATCCCCGATCCAACTATAGTCGCCAATTTCTACTTTCCAGGGATAGGTAAAACGAGCAGTGGGACGAATGAATACCCCTTGTCCTATTTGAGCACCAAACAAGCGTAGCAGCCAACAGCGAAAGGGATTAAAATTGTGCAAAGAAAGGGGAAAAGCAATCCCTTGCACAAACCACCACCACAATATGAACCAACTAGGTTTACCTCGGTCAAACCAGGATTGGTCGTATTGGCGCAAATCCATGAAAGGTTCTCTATTGGTTGTCATTTTTTAGGGAATTTAGCTGGTTCCGTTACTGACTCATTGATTAGGGATTTTTGGCTAACATTTAGGCTACCACCAAATTTGCGTAACTCGTAGAGTTTGACCCCAATTTGATATTCGTACTGACTCAACAAGCGACCATAAATATATATCCCGCTCTACCATCTAAGAAACCGAGACGAATGATATAAAAAATAAGAAACCGCAGTATAGGTTTGAAAGGAAGTCTCACCCAAACTTTCTTGAGGAAGCGCTTCCGCTGCACTACATTGCCCAAAAGATTGGAACCAATAGTACCCAAGTCATCTTTACCCTCTAGGAGGTTATAATAGACTCTGGCTTCCCAGTTGGAGTAACGATTGTGCCGTTCCAGCCAGTGATAAACGTCCCGGAAGTCTTCATGAATCATATCTTCTTTGAGATATCCCACTTTCCCTTCTAAGATGACGTGTTCGTGAACTTCGTTGTCTCCAGTATTGGGGACTTCTTCGGTTTTGAGGTTTTCATAGCGACCTTGTTTGTGCTTGAATAAACGCAGGTTCCAATCGGGATATTTGCCGCCGTAACGAATCCATTTCCCCAAGAAAAAGACTTTGCGATTGATGAAATAGCCGTTGTAGTCGTCTTTTTGGATCGACCTAGCTATCTCCGCCCAAAGTTCCGGGGTAATGCGTTCGTCGCAATCTACGATTAGCACCCACTCGTTGCGAAAGGGGAGATTATCCAGAGACCAGTTCTTTTTTTTCGGCCAGCCTCCGTTAAAGTAGAATTGCACTACTTTTGATCCGTAACTTTCGGCAATTTCTACCGAGCGATCGCTACTCTGGGAATCCACCATGAATATTTCATCCGCTTGAGCGAGACTCTCTAGACAAGCGGGAAGGTTTAACTCTTCGTTCTTGGCTGGAATGAGAACTGAGATGGGGATTTTCTTGGGCTTAGAGGTCATGCTCGCCTTAGCTATCAGTAGTTATTCTTTAGTCTAGAACTTAGTCGGTGCCTATGAAAGTGCTGCTGGCTAGGACTAGGCTTTCTGTTAATCGCGATCTGCGCGAGTCTAGGTCTTGTTGACGTTTTAACAGTTGCTTTAGTTTTTGAGAGCGGGCGATGGCCATACCGACTTCGGCTACTTGTTCCGAGGGACAGGGACGATACCACAAGTTACCATCGGAATCGATACCGCAGAGACGATAGCGAGATTGGGAAGATTGTTCTTTTTTTGGGGAG
>JACONB010000164.1 GCA_014323965.1 Prochloron sp. SP5CPC1
ATTGCAGTTTTCTCACCATGGGGATGGCTGCTTCGTAGCTATAATCCTCCGGATTGAGCAGAGTTCCATCTAAGTCAGTAAAAAATAACATACTTTTATATGAAAAATTTATTGAAATTATTCCTAAGTCTAACAGAGTCAGCGTGATAAAGAAAACCTGCCGCTGTTGCCCAAATTTGAACAAATTAGACAGTTCGGCAGCAACAGCAATCTTGAATCTACCACTACAATGAGACCGTAGTCAGCGTGCCGCGAAGCGGATCCCGGCAAAGCCGGGGTCGCAAAATCCTTCATTCAAAATACGTCCCGGATGATTTTTCAGTTGCTTGCTTCCAGTTTGCGAACTTTTTGAGCAATAATATCGGGGGTCAACAAAATTGCCGCAGCAAATGAGTCTTGTTTTGCGACGTTGACAGGATTGGCCGCCGAATCTGCTAAAATTAAGAACTGAATCTAGAATGACAGAATTGAGCTATGTTGGAGTTGTCAAAGGCGGTGAAGAATGATACGATGCTAATCTTACCGTGTCTGCGGACAAATGTAAATCACAATCACTGAAAATCTGCGAAAACTGTGGCCAATATAAAATCTGCAATTAAGCGCGTCAAGATAGCCGAGCGAAACAGACTCCGGAACAAAGCCTATAAGTCAGCGGTGAAAACCCTGATGAAAAAATGCTATACTTCAATCGCAATATATGGACGCTCCCCGAGTGAGGAGACAAAGTCTGAGGTAAACCAAACCATCTCAGCCGCTTACAGTAAAATAGACAAAGCGGTAAAGCGGCGAGTACTGCATCAGAATAATGGCAACCGTAAGAAAGCAAAACTAGCCAAGGCTTTCAAACAAGTTACTCTTGCCGCCGATGCTGCCGTTAGCACAACCTGACCAAGGGAAGCCGACACTCCCAACGGACCACCAGATCATGGGTTATTGGTTGTGGGTTGTGGGTTATTGGTTATTGAACTAACAACAAATAACGAACAACAAACAACAAATGGAATTAATCGATACCCACGTTCATCTCAACTTTGAGGGATTTCAGCATGATTTAGACTCCCTTCAGAGCCGTTGGCGGGAAGCGGGAGTAGTCCATTTAGTTCATTCTTGCGTTCACCCGAATGAATTTGAAAGCATTAGACATCTAGCTGATCGCTTCTCCCCTACCCTATCCTTTGCAGTTGGTTTACACCCCCTAGATGTAGATAAATGGACAGACTCTACAAGGGATCTAATTATAACTCTCGCCAAAAAAGATCCAAGAGTGGTAGCAATTGGCGAAATGGGTTTGGATTTTTATAAGGCTGATAATCGCTTACTTCAAAGAGAAGTCTTGTTAGCTCAACTGGAAATCGCCCGCCTTCTGGATAAACCAGTGATAATCCACTGTCGTAGTGCAGCAGCATTAATGCGTGAGGTTTTGACAGAATTCTGTAGCTCTGGAGCGGTTAGAGGTGTGATGCATTGTTGGGGGGGAACCCCAGAAGAAACGAAATGGTTTTTAGCTCTTGGGTTTTACATCAGTTTTAGTGGTTTAGTAACATTTAAGAATGCTAAGAACCTACAAGCATCAGCTAAAATGGTACCAAGCGATCGCCTGCTAATAGAAACAGATTGTCCCTTTTTGGCTCCAGTACCAAAGCGAGGCTTCAGGAATGAACCAGCTTATGTGCTACATGTAGCCCAACATTTGAGTAGATTGCGCTCAGTACCCTTAACAACCCTAGCCGCTCAAACTACCGCAAACGCTCGATCCCTTTTCCAGCTCAACTTCTCCTACTGCGGGAACAATTGATCGCTCTGAACTTATCTCCCCATGTCCCCTCGGAACGCCTGATTTAAAACCAACCCCATGAGCAATACATTACTCCTACCAGACCTGATTGAAATTCAACGCGCTAGCTTCCGCTGGTTCCTAGAAAAAGGACTAATCGAAGAACTAAATAGCTTCTCACCTATCACTGACTACACTGGAAAGCTGGAATTGCACTTGATAGGCCAAGACTATAAACTCAAAGAACCAAAGAACGATGTAACGCAAGCAAAGCGCAGGGACAGCACGCACTCCGTTCAAATGTACGTCCCCACTCGCCTCATTAACAAGGAAACGGGAGAAATCAAGGAACAGCAGGTGTTTATTGGGGACCTGCCTCTAATGACGGACCGAGGCACCTTTATCATAAACGGGGCAGAACGGGTAATCGTCAACCAAATCATCCGCTCTCCGGGAGTATATTACAAAGCAGTAACCGATAAAAATGATTCTCTTACTTATTCCGCTAGTTTAATCCCCAACAGAGGAGCATGGCTGAAATTTGAGACGGACAAAAATGACCTGGTGTGGGTGCGGATAGATAAAACACGGAAGCTGTCCGCTCAAGTCCTGCTTAAGGCAGCAGGATGTACCGATAATGAGATAATGAATGCTCTCCGTCACCCAGATTATTACGAGAAAACATTATCTATTGAGGGCAATCCATCTGGCGACGAAGCCTTATTGGAACTTTATAGGAAGCTGCGCCCCGGTGAACCGCCCACCGTAAGCGGAGGGAAACAGTTGTTACATGCTCGTTTCTTTGATAATAAGCGTTATGATTTGGGACGAGTGGGACGCTATAAGCTGAATAAAAAGCTGCGGTTAAGGGTGGCGGATACAGTACGGGTGCTGACACAGACGGATATCTTGGCCGTCGTGGATTATTTGATTAATCTGTCCTTTGATGTGGGTAGCGTTGATGATATTGACCATTTGGGAAACCGCCGAGTGCGCTCCGTAGGTGAGTTGCTCCAAAACCAAATACGGGTAGGACTGAATCGCCTGGAAAGAATTATTAAGGAAAGGATGACTGTCAGTGAAGCTGATAATCTCACTCCAGGCGCCCTCGTCAACCCTAAACCATTAATAGCAGCAGTTAAAGAGTTCTTTGGTTCCTCTCAACTCTCCCAATTTATGGACCAAACTAATCCTCTGGCCGAGTTGACCCATAAGCGCCGTATTTCAGCCCTCGGTCCCGGAGGACTAACCAGGGAAAGAGCCGGTTTTGCCGTGCGAGATATTCACCCTAGTCATTATGGTCGTATTTGTCCAGTGGAAACTCCTGAGGGACCAAATGCGGGGTTGATTTGCTCTCTGGCAACAATGGCGAAAGTCAATGAATATGGCTTTATCGCTACACCTTATTACCGAGTGGAATCCGGACGGGTGCTGAAGGAAGAAGAGCCAGTTTATCTCACTGCTGATGAAGAGGATGATTTGCGTGTCGCTCCCGGGGACGTGGCTACTGATGACCATGGGAATATTCTGTCCGATACAGTAACAGTGCGCTATCGTCAGGAGTTTTCGAACACAGTACCGACAGCTGTAGACTATGTAGCTGTTTCTCCCGTACAAATTGTTTCTGTAGCTACCTCAATGATTCCTTTTTTGGAACATGATGATGCCAACCGAGCGCTAATGGGGTCGAATATGCAGCGGCAGGCTGTCCCCTTACTTAGACCAGAGCGACCCTTAGTAGGGACCGGATTGGAAGCACAGGCAGCTCGCGATTCAGGAATGGTAGTAATCAACCGCACCGAAGGGACAGTCAGCTATGTAGATGCCAAAATGATTAGAGTTAGGTCGAAAGAGTCCAGAGTTGAAACTGAATATTCTTTGCAGAAATATCAGCGTTCTAACCAGGATACTTGTTTGAATCAACGTCCTTTGGTCTATGTGGGAGAACACGTAGTAAGGGGTCAGGTTCTGGCAGATGGTTCTTCTACAGAAGGAGGGGAACTAGCTTTGGGACAGAATATCCTGGTGGCTTATATGCCTTGGGAGGGATATAACTATGAGGATGCTTTCCTGATTAGCGAACGGTTGGTCTATGAGGATTTTTATACTAGTATCCATGTAGAGAAGTATGAGATTGAGGCACGGAGCACTAAGTTAGGACCGGAAGAAATTACTCGCGAAATTCCCAATGTAGGGGAAGATTCTCTTCGCAATTTAGATGAGTTTGGCATTATCCTGATCGGTGCTTGGGTCGAAGCTGGAGATATTCTGGTAGGAAAGGTAACACCTAAGGGAGAATCAGAGCAACCACCAGAAGAGAAGTTGCTGCGGGCTATTTTTGGGGAAAAGGCTCGGGATGTACGAGATAATTCCCTGCGAGTTACTAATGGGGAAAAGGGCCGAGTAGTTGATGTGCGGGTGTTTACTCGCGAAAAGGGGGATGAGTTGCCCCCCGGAGCGAATATGGTGGTGCGGGTATATGTGGCGATCTTACGGAAGATTCAGGTAGGGGATAAGATGGCAGGTAGGCACGGGAATAAGGGGATTATCTCTCGGATTTTGCCTATCGAGGATATGCCTTATTTGCCGGATGGAACTCCGGTAGACATCGTGCTAAATCCATTAGGAGTACCCTCCCGGATGAACGTAGGTCAAGTATTTGAATGTATGCTAGGTTGGGCAGGAGAAAAATTAAACAAGCGATTTAAGGTAACTTTATTTGACGAAATGTATGGAACGGAGGCGTCGAGGGAAACGGTTCACGGTTTGCTATATCTCGCGAGTAATCGCCCGGATTTGGATTGGATTTTTGATGAAAAAAATCCAGGTAAAGTTCAGGTGTTTGATGGTCGTACTGGGGAGGCGTTTGACCAACCAGTGACGGTGGGGATGGCTTATATGTTGAAATTAGTGCATTTAGTAGATGACAAAATCCACGCTCGTTCTACTGGTCCTTATTCTTTGGTGACCCAACAGCCTTTAGGGGGCAAAGCCCAGCAGGGAGGTCAGCGTTTTGGTGAGATGGAAGTGTGGGCTTTGGAAGCTTACGGGGCTGCTTATACCCTCCAAGAGTTGCTGACGGTGAAGTCAGATGATATGCAGGGAAGGAATGAGACGTTGAATGCGATCGTTAAAGGTCAGTCGATTCCCCGACCAGGTACTCCAGAATCTTTTAAGGTGCTGATGCGGGAGTTGCAATCTCTGGGTCTGGATATTGCCGTTCATAAGGTGGCGACTCGTGAAGATGACA
>JACONB010000165.1 GCA_014323965.1 Prochloron sp. SP5CPC1
ATTTTAACCACTTGCAGCCGATTAGAGATTTGAGAATTGACTTGTTCGATAATTTGTGCCATTATCTGACAGGGACCGCACCAAGTAGCATAGAAATCAACTAACACAGGTACCTGGGTGCTGGCTAGAAGTTCTTGGAAACTGGAAAATTTCTTTTTAACTGCCATAATAATTTCTTCAAACTAATCCCAAATGATAGAACTATTACCGGAAACTGTACAGTATTTGCGCTCTCGCGTCTCTCTCGTTACTGGTGCTTCTCGCGGTATCGGGCGCGCCACTGCCTTTGCTTTAGCTGCTGCTGGATCTAAAGTAGTGGTAAACTACGCCAATTCTAACACTGCTGCGGAGGAAGTAGTCCAGGAAATTACCGCTGTTGGAGGGGAGGCGATCGCCCTTAAGGCTAATGTCTCCCAACCAGGGGAAGTAGATAACCTCATTAGTGAAACTCTCCAGAAATTTGGTCGCATTGACGTTCTTATCAACAATGCAGGTATCACCAAAGATACTCTTCTGCTGCGAATGAAACCCCAAGACTGGCAAGCTGTCATTGACCTGAACCTCACGGGAGTCTTTCTCGTCACCAAAGCTGTGAGTAAACCCATGTTGAAGCAACGGAGTGGACGCATTATCAATATAGCTTCTGTAGCAGGACAAATGGGTAATCCCGGTCAAGCCAATTATAGCGCAGCCAAAGCCGGAGTTATTGGCTTTACCAAAACCGTGGCCAAAGAAATGGCTAGTCGCGGGGTAACCGTCAATGCAGTGGCTCCGGGGTTTATAGCAACAGACATGACTAAAGATTTAGAGTCCTCTGAAATCCTCAAATTTATTCCCCTCAATCGCTACGGAAAACCAGAAGAAGTGGCAGGCACCATCCGCTTCCTGGCAGCAGACCCCGCCGCAGCCTACATTACCGGACAGGTATTTAATGTGGATGGGGGCATGGTAATGGCTTGAAACAGTTATCAGTAACCAGTGACCAGTTACCAGCTCGTTAAGGCGCACTCTTCGCAGAGTCGCTACGCGGATCGCGCCCTTGATATAAATTAGTAGAAATACGCCAAATAAACTTCTTGACAAATAACCCAAAATATGCATGACTCCACGTAAATCCGACTTTCTATAGATTTTGGCTTTTGACAGAGTTTCGGTAAACTCCCCTTAGCACTCGACCTGGTAGAGTGCTAAATTGGCAAGTGGACACATAGGGAGCAGAAGACATCTATGGCAAAAATTGTTTCGTTTAAAGAAGAATCCAGAAGGTCCTTAGAGAAGGGTGTCAACGCTCTTGCCAATGCAGTCCGCGTTACTCTGGGACCAAAAGGTCGCAATGTCCTGTTGGAAAAGAAATTTGGCGTACCGCAAATTGTTAAAGACGGTATCACCGTCGCCAAAGACATCGAACTAGAAGATCCCTTAGAAAATACTGGTGCCAGTCTCATTCAAGAGGTGGCCTCCAAAACAAAAGATAATGCGGGGGACGGCACCACCACTGCTACAGTTATGGCCCAAGCCTTGATTCAGGAAGGGATGAAAAACGTGGCCGCAGGGGCTAATCCTGTGGGACTGCGTCGGGGCATGGAAAAAACCATCGCCTATTTAATCGATGAAATCGCCGCTGTTGCCAAACCAGTAGCAGGGGAGGCCATCGCTCAAGTTGCTACCGTATCCGCAGGTAATGACGAGGAAGTGGGTCAAATGATTGCCCAAGCCATGGAAAAGGTGACCAAAGACGGAGTCATCACTGTGGAAGAGTCCAAATCCTTAGCCACGGAATTGGATGTTGTGGAAGGGATGCAAATTGATCGGGGCTATATTTCTCCCTACTTCGTCACGGATCAAGAACGACAAGTAGTAGAATTCGAGAACCCCCTCCTGCTGATTACGGACAAAAAAATTAGCGCCATCGCCGACTTAGTCCCCATCCTAGAAAAGGTGTCTCGCGCCAGCAAACCCCTCCTCATCATTGCAGAAGACTTAGAAGGAGAAGCCTTAGCTACCCTAGTGGTGAATAAAGCTCGGGGTGTCTTGAATGCAGCAGCAGTGAAAGCTCCCGGTTTTGGCGATCGCCGCAAGCAAATGCTGGAAGACATCGCTATTCTCACTGATGGGCGGGTCATTTCATTAGATATAGGCTTGAGTCTGGAAACCGTCTCCCTAGAAATGCTGGGCAAAGCAGTTAAAGTAAGCATTGACAAGGAAAATACCACCATTGTCGCCAGTGGATCCAGCAGTAAAGATGTGCAAAAACGCATCGCTCAACTGCGCCAACAACTACAAGAAACCGATTCGGACTATGATAAAGAGAAACTGGAAGAAAGGATTGCCAAACTGGTAGGTGGAGTAGCTGTCATTAAGGTGGGTGCAGCCACAGAAACGGAACTGAAAGACCGCAAACTGCGCATTGAAGATGCTCTCAACGCCACCAAAGCAGCAGTAGAAGAGGGTATCGTTCCCGGTGGGGGCACTACTCTCATTCACCTGGCTCAGAAAATAGGGGATTTTCAAGCCAGCCTCAGCACTGATGAAGAAAAGGTGGCCGCAGCAATAGTTGCCAAAGCTCTAGAAGAGCCTCTCCGTCAATTGGCCAATAATGCCGGGGTAGAAGGAAGTGTAATTGTGGAAAAAGTCCGGTCTACCGAGTTTAACGTCGGTTACAATGCTGCCACCGACGAGTTTGAAGACTTGATTGAGGCAGGCATCATCGATCCGGCTAAGGTAGTCCGTTCTGCCCTGCAAAATGCCGGTTCCATCGCCGGAATGGTCTTAACTACTGAAGCTTTAGTAGTTGAAAAGCCGGAACCACCAGCTCCTGCTGCTGCTCCCGATATGGGCGGCATGGGCGGCATGGGCGGCATGGGCGGCATGGGTGGTATGGGTGGTATGGGCGGCATGATGTAACACTTAAGTAAGACTCTATGTATTACTTAAAATACCAAAGTAATGCTCCAATCTTAGTGATGTTGGGTTGAGGCACGAAACCCAACCTACGGCTGTCCGGGCGGGAAAACCCCGCCCCTACCAATGTTCAATTGCCCACCCTACAAACTTTAGTCTTTAGGGAATATAAAACCGAGACCGAGGTACAGTCCAGTATTTGTCTTACCATCAATAAAACCCGCATTTATGCCCCCATTGACCACAAATTCATCTCCCAACCGCACTTCCACCCCGCTAGAAAGGAGCAACCCGTCCTTAGGACCGAATACCACACCACCACCTACAAAAGGAACTAATGGTTGAGTTTGGCTGAAGGAAAAGTTAAAAGTCACTGGGATAAGGTAGGATGTATCATCAGCAAAAATAACAGCTGGTCGTAATGACAAATTGCCAGTGATGGGAATTTTAGTGTTGACAAGAATACCGAAATCCTCAATAGAGGTATTATCGTCGTCTGTAAAACCAATATTGCCATTGACACCAAAGTAACTGTAGTTAGAACCTGTAATTTGAGCCATTGCTGCAAGGGGATAGAGTAAGGCAAAGGTAGTGAGACCTAATAAGATAATTTTGAAATTCAATAGCGTAATTGCTTTCATTCGGCTTATTGATTATCAGAACAATAACAGGGTGATTCCGCTAAGAATATAGCAGAACCCCCATACAAATAAATCAGAACCTGTAGCCGAGATTGAAACTCAATCCTACCTCCGTTCCCTGTTCCAGGAAACCGATATTCAGCCCTGCGTGAGCGACAAATTGCTTGGAGAAGAGGTAATCTAGTCCCCCAGAGAGCAGGAAACCCAAATTGTTGTTATTCTCGGTGGTTAAAATCAAGCCTCCACCGACGTAAGGGATGAAGGGAACCGGTTCAAAAGGATCGGAACCCCGGAGGGTAAAATCGTAGGTGACGGGGAAGAGGAATGCTGTGTCATCAGCGAAAACAATGGCTGGTCGCAATGAAAGGTTCTGATTAAAGGCTATTTTACCATTAATAACAAAGCCAGTATCCCCCACTGTTGTATCCTGGTTGTCACCCAAACCAAGGTTAAAACCAACTCCGATGTAGCTGTAGTTAAAACGAGTACGACGACCTAAATTGATATCTCTTTGGGCTAGGGTATCGGGAGAGGAAAGAGCGCTGGCAGAAGTAGATACGGTAGGGTCGATTGCTCCAGAAGGAGGTGGGGTTTGGGCCTTGACTGTCAGGGAGTTGGCGCCGAAGGTTAAAGCAGTACACAGAAGCAAACCAATCTTGTTCAAAATCTCTCCTCACAAATAAACTTGAATTTCACTCTCTATTGTGTCCTAGATTATCCATTACAGCAGCAAAAGCTTTTCCCAGGAAAGGGAGAAGGGCTGAGTTTTGGCTGTTCTCTTTCCCTTCGGTAAAAACAACTAGTAAATAGGGGGGTAGTTGGGGAATTTCAATGTAAGCTGCGTCGTGACGTACTTGGCTTGTCCAGCCTGCTTTTGACCACAACTGAGCCTCTTTAGGTAAACCTTGCCCGAGAAAGCCGCTAATTTGTTTTTCCTCGAAACCCTTACCGGCTAAATCTTCGGGGGTAAGATGGCGTCGTAACAAGCTCATCATTTCTTGCGATCGCTTTCCAGAAACCGCCACTCCCCTCACAATACTATAAAGTAGCCTCCCTACTCCATCTGTAGTGAGCATATTGCGGTTTGACCTGTCCGAACCCACAAATGCCTTTTCCCGACCGTAATATCCGTCACCCCAAGTCTTTTGATTCACGTTTATACCCTCTAACTCCCGCCAACCTAAAGATTGGAAGTAGCGATTGACCATATTCCTTTGGTACTGCCAGGTTTGAAACGCATCAGGGGCTAATTCTGGTCCGCTGGTGGTTTCCGTTAACATATCTACGATTAAACTGGTAGCATCGTTACTGGAGATAGTGATGGCATCATGAATTGCACGGTTTAACTCTGCCGAAGCGATAATCTTCCCAGACTCTAACCATTGGTGGATAGCAACTAGATAGAAGAGTTTCACCACGCTAGCAGGATAATGACTGGAGAATTGATTTAGCCTGTTCTGCTAATTTTGGCGACTGATGAAAAAAGGTCATTGTTTGTTATATAGCATCGCGCAGGTATAGTTACAATATCCTCCAATCTCCCCATCCCCCAATCTCCCCATCACCCTATGAACCCAATACCCACCTCCGACCTTGAATATTGTTGCCACCTGGATCTGGATCTTTACGATGCTCCTAGCTGTGAGCGATTAGCTACCCAAGCTGCTGCTGGACGTCATTTGCGTTTTTTATCGGCCACCCCTACTGGAAAGGCAATGTTGATTTGCTCCTGCGAGGATGGTTATGAAAGTTGGTTACCTGTGGAGAAAGTTTCCCTTCTGGAACCCGTCTCCACAGTTTATCACTCCAGAACCATTTCCCGTTCCGAAATCGAAAAGCAAATAAGAGCAATTATTGCTTTTACCCAGGAGAAGATGAAACAACCCAACCATTATCTCTGGGGTGGGAATATTGGTCCCAATTTCGACTGTTCTGGATTGGTTCAAGCTGCTTTTGCTCATAGTAATATCTGGTTACCACGAGATTCTTATCAACAAGAAGCTTTTACTGCTACAATTACTGTGGAGGAACTTCAGGTGGGAGATTTAATCTTCTTTGGTACCAAGGAAAAGGTGAACCACGTTGCTCTTCATTTGGGGGATTTATTCTATATTCATAGTTCTGGAAAAGAAAAGGGACGGAATGGCATCGGCATTGACCGACTCGATCCGTTTTATAATAAAGTGAGTCAGTCTTATTATCATCAATTTTGGGGATGTGGCAGAGTAATGTCTAATTATATACCTTAACGAGGGAGGAGGAAGTGGTAATTTCGCCTATTGCAGTCCAGCAGGAGCCAATGGTTCCCGTTAGCACCCCATCTGTATCCGCAGTAGTACCTATTTATAACGAAGTAGAGAGTTTGCCCCATTTAATTGAGGCTATCTCTAATACATTATCCATAAATAATATTTTTTATGAAATAATTTGCGTTGATGATGGTTCTACTGATGGATCCACAGAACTATTGCGGCAGATAGCTGCCACTCGCAGGGATGTTGTGGCTATCCTGCTGCGACGCAATTATGGTCAAACCCCAGCCATGGCCGCTGGGTTTAAATATGCTCAAGGGGAGGTTATTGTTTCCCTGGATGCGGACTTGCAGAATGATCCGGCAGATATTCCCATACTAATAAATAAACTCCATGAAGGTTATGATTTGGTAAGCGGTTGGCGGAAAAATAGACAGGATGCTGCTCTGAGCAGGTTGCTTCCTTCTAAAATAGCTAATTGGCTCATTGGACAAGTTACGGGGGTCAAATTGCACGACTACGGCTGTTCTCTGAAAGCTTACCGGGCGGAATTAGCGGCGGATCTCAATCTCTACGGGGATTTGCACCGTTTTTTACCCGCTTTGGCGTTTATTGAAGGGGCTAAGATTGCTGAGTTACCCGTCAGACACCATGCTCGCCGTTTTGGTAGCAGTAAGTACGGTTTGGGACGGACATTGCGGGTGTTGATGGATTTATTGACTATCTGGTTTATGAAGAAATTCCTCACCCGCCCTATGCACGTTTTTGGTGGCTTGGGGATGATTTTAATGCTGGGGGGAATAGTCATCGGTGGTTATCTTACTTGGATAAAACTGGGGTTGGGGGAAAGTATTGGCTCTCCTTCTTACAGGGTTGCAACTTTTTTGCTTCGGGTTGTTGGGGGAATTACTCATGCGCACTTACCACGAATCTCAGAATCGTCCCATTTATCGGGTACGGGAAATAATTGGGAGGAATGTAAATAGGGTGTAGTTAATGATTAAAATAAAGAAAAAAATACTGAGAATGATAAAATAGTGTTTAACAAAAATTTGCTCATTTTATTCGCTGCTGGTCTTTTATTTTGGACTAGTATGACTTCTCAGCTACCGGTTCTCCCCGCTTATATCAACGATTTGGGAGGAACTACCCAGCAGGTAGGGTGGGTTATGGGCTGTTTTGCCATTGGGCTGTTGTTCTCCCGCACTTGGGTGGGGTCATTGGCAGATCGGCACAGTAGGAAAATAGTATTGTTAATCGGAACCGCTGTAGCAGGAATTGCTCCTGTGGGTTATTACTTCGTGTCCTCTATTCCCTTATTAATGGTATTGAGAGCATTTCACGGTATTAGTATAGCTAGTTTTACCACAGGATATAGTACTTTGGTAATTGATTTTGCTCCGGATAAGCAGCGAGGGGAACTGATTGGTTATATGACTTTAGCAGTACCCATAGGGATGTCTGTTGGACCTGCTTTGGGGGGATTATTGCAAGAAACTTACGGTTACGGAACTTTGTTTTTAGTATCCTCTGGTTGCGGTTTTTTCGCTTTGAGTTTAGGGAGTCTTGTGGGGGAGAAAAGACGGGAGGGATTGGGGAGGGATACTGCTGTGGAACCTCATCGCAGTATTTGGGAAATGCTCCGAAGTCCTTCTTTAATGGTTCCCACTGGTATTCTTTTATCTATCGGTTTATTATTTGGCACTTTGGTGGCTTTTTTACCTTTATTTTTGCGGGAGAGTGGGGTAGATTTTAGTGCTGGTTTGTTTTATACCGCAGCAGCTCTTGCCAGTTTTTCCCTTCGTATCTTTGTGGGGAAGATTTCAGATAAAATTGGTCGGGGTTTGTTTATTACCGGAAGTTTGATTTGCTATGGTATATCTATGGTAATCTTGGCGTCAACACAGACTTCTAATGGGTTCCTTCTGGCTGCAATTCTGGAAGGAATGGGTTCGGGTTTGTTAATTCCCATGATGTTAGCTCTAATGTCCGATCGCTCCTATACTAATGAGAGGGGTAGAGTTACTTCTTTCTGTATTGGGGGCTTTGAATTAGGTATTGCTTTAGGTGGTCCTATCTTGGGTTCCATCACCTTTTTGACCTATCGCCATCGCTTCTACATTGCTGCTGGTTTTGCTCTGATAGGTTTGGTGTTGTTTTTAACTCGATCTGGTAAAAGTTTAGGTCGTTCTCTCCGTTTTGCTCTTGGTCGCAGCAAGGACAGTTATCAGTTACCAGTGACCAGTGACCAGTGACCAGTTCTTTCACAATCTTCGACCTCACTACTAACTTTCTCTCTTATCTTTCTCTGTGTCCTCTGTGTCTCTGCGGTTTTTAATCAAGTTCGTAGTAACCAGGACACGATCGCTCCAAAATACCGTTACTAATAATATAATTCAAACTCAACCACTATAAGTAGCACCCCCCGCCTGCCTGCGTCTTTAACTTCGACCTGACAGGTTAAATGCTTCAAACTGCATAATGACCTATGTTTCTAAAGTTTTACGCCAATTTGTAATTCAACGGGCGAGGAGGGATTCGAACCCCCGACACCGTGGTCCGTAGCCACGTGCTCTAGTCCACTGAGCTACACACCCTAACTGTTTAGAATAGTAACATAGAGAAATGGAAAAAAGCAAGTGTTTGAGGAAAAAAATTTTTTCTCCCATGTCGATAGGAGTGGAAAAGCCCGTATGGTGGACGTTTCAGAGAAAAAAATAACTTTTCGAGAAGCGGTGGCTGGGGGGCAAGTACGAATGTCGGCAGCAACCATGGAAGCCATCGCCTCTGCTAATGCCCCCAAGGGAGACGTTTTAGGGACGGCTAAACTAGCGGGTATTATGGCAGCGAAGCAAACAGCTAATTTGATTCCCTTGTGTCATCCTTTACCATTACAGAAGATAGAAGTGGAGCTGATACCAGCTCCCTCCTTGCCCGGCTATCAAATTCGCGCCACGGTGAAGACGAAAGCAGAAACCGGGGTAGAAATGGAAGCTTTAACCGCTGTTTCCGTAGCAGCCCTCACCCTGTACGATATGGCTAAAGGGTTGGAAAAGTCTATAGAAATCCAGTCTATTCAGCTATTGAGGAAAACCGGCGGCAAATCAGGGAATTATATAGCACCCAATGCTATATTATATGGATGAGAATTTTATTATAGATTG
>JACONB010000166.1 GCA_014323965.1 Prochloron sp. SP5CPC1
TTCCCAATTAATTGTCTTTTTTGCTATCTTGTAAACTGCTCCCAATGCCTTGCAGGATACCGCGACCGATTAAACCTATACCTTTTCCAATAACTTGGGTAAGAAGATAAACCAAACCACTGCCTACAAATGCGATTATTGACTTCATTCGGGGTGCCATGGCGTCTGTTAGCTCTAAGGCAATGGTTACACCCCAGGGAATGCCTTTTAGTTGCTCCAATTCTTCCTGACGGGAACTGTAGATAAAGACAGTTTTGATTTTGTTCTCCTGAAAGCGAAATAATCGATATTTACTCTCAAAAATTTCCTTGGGTTCCCAGTAGTATTGGTCTTGTCCATAGCGCCAGGCAATATTATTACGAAACCTGGCTATTTCTCGCGATGACCTGAAGTCTTTCTGTAATAAACTGTATTTAATCTCTTCCACTGCCACCAAGCTATTCAGAATTTCTTGCATTACTCCGTTTGCGATTTGCAGGAGTAAATTATCCAACAGGATAGCTGCTCTTTCTTTCGCTTCAGGTGCTTCGCAGCGATAGGGTACATTATCTATTACTAAGGGTTCGGAGAACAAGAAATAGGCAAATATTTCCCTCACAAAGGGTATTTTATCCAGAATTTCCTCCTTGACAATCCTAGCATCTTGAAGTATAGTATCTATGATAGCAAAATTCTTGGCATCATAGCCTTCCGTCGGGTAGTTTTTGCTCAAAAATTGAATGGTTCCATTTTGCCACAAGTTGCGTAAAATGCCGGGTATCCTTTCCTCTAATTCCGACGGTGTAACTTCAAGGTAGCGCAATTCAGCGAGAGTATCCCTCACTAAATTGACGACTAAATAAAGCAATTCCCGTTGCTTGGACTCTTTGAGAATATCGATTTCTAAAGCAATACCGCTGTGATTTTCAAGTCCGGAGCGAATTTGAGCCAAGGTCTCAGTCCAGGGGTCTCCTTGAAGGCGTAAGGTTGGTACAGAAGAGTCTGAAGGTACTAACTGAACCGGATCTACTACTTCCTCCTGCTTTTGAATCACTATTATCCCTTCTACGGGTAAAAGTCGTTGGACTAACCAACGAGCAGCCAGGAGTTCTCGCTTCCTTCCGCGACAAAAGAGTCGCTCCCAGGGTGAGACAGCATTTTTTAACTCCTGCTTCACCTCCACAAGACTCTCTTCAATTTGCCGAATACCCGACTGGCGCCAGCGCACTAGCCAAGTACTGGGGCGGGGCGGTTGTAGCAGTTGTAGTCCAGGGAGGAGCCAGTAAGTTTCCCCCATGGCAACTTGGCGCAAAGCTTTAATTAAAAGGGGTATCCCGGTTCCTTTGGGGCAATAACCTTCAAACCCGACCATTTTCGCAGCCAGCAGTTCCGGCGCCGAGCTGGGAGCGGCTAGCAATAAAATGGGCAAATTGGGATATTCTCTCTTAAATGCCTCCCAACCCGACAAACCTAGCTCTAACACTGCTAAATCGGGCATTTCTCGCCCTAGTTGCTCCCGGGCCATGGCCAGGGTATCTGCTTGGGCTATTACCTGGAAATCCCCTTCCCGCTCCAAGGCAGCACAAATACCGAGGCGAAAGATGGGATCAGAATCAATTAGCAGTAATTTAAACGGAGGACTCACTGGAATCAGTTATAGGGCCCCGAGGGGCGGGGACTTTGACCATTGTAACCTGTGCTATAGCACTTGCCATAGACGGGCTGTTGCCAACTCGACTCCTCTTCGGAGCGAGAACCATCCCAAGTACCGGAAGTGCGATTCTGGTTTGTTTATTTGGAGGTTCCCTATCCTTGGTTACCCTTGATGGAGATCACGGTAAACCACAGCGGAAATCACACATTTCTGTCAAGGAGCTGGTTATATTGGAAATACAACATTAGGAGCAAGCAAAAAAATGACCTTGATTCAATCTTCTATATTCGACGTATCCTCCATCGGCAACGTATCGACAGCAAATGGATATGTAATCTCCAACGGAGCTAATTCCGTGGATATAACAGCAGTGGAGGATTTTGCCGACGAAAACGTTCAGTTCACCCAATCAAAAGGAGGCGGTTTCACTGAAGGCTCAGCTCTGAAAATCGGGGGAATTACAGTTTCAGCGGGAGGTACTTTCAGCTTTGACTTTGATTTCTTAACCGAGGAGTTCGTCGGTCAGATCAATGATAGTTTTCTTTTGTACGTGAAAGGGGAAGATGGTACGTCCGAGATTATTACCGTTGTTAGCATTTTGCAAAATGCAGCTGATTTTGAATTAGTAAACGTTGAATACGGTGGTCCAGCATCCCTAACCGATACATTCTCCTATACTTTCGATACAGCAGGCACTTACGAGGTTACCCTGGCTGTCTTAGATAGTGAGAATACCGTCTTTGATTCAGCTGTGTCGGTTAAGAACTTCCAGGTAGATGGAGGGGGTATCTCACCAGATGAGTCATCGCCTATCGGTATAATAGAGGACGATACCTCACCAGATGAGTCATCGCCTATCGGTATAGTAAAGGACGTTATCTTGCTAGAGGAGCCATCGCCCATCGGTATAGGAGACGCTTCTTTCCAGGGAGAATTTGATGGGATTAATCCGACGGAAGGAGACTCCCAGTACCTAATCACTACTGGATTAATATCCGTTTCAGCAGCCGAAATAGTGACTTTTGCCCCAGGGATTGACATAACTCCATTAGAAAACGCTGGGGAATTCATAGAAGGATCGGCAGTCCCATTGGAGCCAATTGTGGCTGAAGCCAATCAGCAATTAACCTTTGACTATAATTTCCTCACCAATGAGTATCCAAATTCGTTTTATAATGACAGTTTTCTCTTGCACGTGGCATCGGCGGATGGTACCGTATCTGAGACTGTTACCCTCGCTAGTATTGTTCAAAATGAAGAGGATCTAGTAGAGCGAGCGGGAGATTTTAATTTCCATACTGGTTATCAGCAAGGTTCCTATACTTTCTCCACAGCAGGTACTTACGACATTACTTTTGCTGTTGTCGATGCTGGGGATAATTGGGTGGATTCAGCGGCGTTGGTTGACAACTTCCAGCTAATCTAATAGTTTGTATCCTTCAAGGTCTCTAGCCCCCCATCCTCACCATAGCTAACAATGATTATTAGAGTTACTACGGACCAAATTAAAAATCTGGACTTATCTGCTGCTAAAATAGAGATTGAAGAGCTGTCGAGGAAGGGGGAGATGAATGCTCAATTCGGACAGCTCCAATTTAAAATCGACTTTGCCAGAGACTCCTCCGATCCGAGGGAACTATCCCAAATACCGGAAGTGCGTCTCTGGTTTGTTTATTTGGACGCTCGTTATCCTTGGTTACCCTTGCTGCTAGATTGGAAAACAGGGGAATTAGGTCGTTATGTTGCTATGGTTGTTCCTCATGAGTTCAGTCGCACTGACGGTATCCAGTATAACCCAGAAGCTCTGGAAATTTTCGTCATGCAAAAAATTTTTTTCCTCACCCACTGGTTGGAAGAACAAGGTATTCCTAGCCAACACCGTCTCCAGTCTCTGGCACAAATGTTTGGTTACGAACTAGATAATAGTTTCTTCGATTTGTTAGCTAATTGACACGACCACGGTTCCGCTACGCTCAAACCGTGTTTGTCTCCAACCACAGAATTAAATCTGCCACCTGGTCAAAATCCAACAGAGCTTCACCCAATGCTTCTAACTGCTGTAAGGACAAGGCTTCAACTTGAGACTTCTGGACTGGGGGGAGGGATCCAACTCGATGGAGCAGCTGTTTTATAATTAACTTCTGCTCTCCTTGCCTAAGTCCTTCTTGTAAGCCTTCAACTCGTCCTTCTTGTAAGCCTTCAACTCGTCCTTCTTGTAAGCCTTCAACTCGTCCTTCTTGTAAGCCTTCTTGATAAACCCTGGTGTGTTTCACACTTTCTGCTAATCCTAACATTGCTGCAATCTCCTGACGACTTAATTGGGGAAACTTATATACCATTGTAGTCTCAATCAGTTCTAAGATTGTCTCCTTGGGAATTTTTGTTGCCTCGGTTTGGTTTACTTGTTGCCATAATGTTCTAGCTAGTTGGGGGACTTGCTTATCTGGTTTGACAATTAATTCCATCAGCCCCTTTGTGGGGGAAAACTCACCTATTGGAGACAGCAGCTCATTGAGATAAAATCTTTGAACTTGTGGACTGGACAATAATGGTTCATAGAGTTTAGTCTCCTCAGGTTCCAGGGAGCGTCGGGGAAAGATAACCACAGCGTACCAACCTGAAATATGGGGATTTTGAGCCAAAAACATAAATAACTCCCCAAACAAGCGATGATAGAGCAATTCATCTTTTTGGAATTGAACTTCCACAAAAAAAACTGGTTGGTCAACTGCGTCTTCTGGGGGTAAAAATACTCCATCAATGCGGAAAGCTGTTTGTTTCACTTCTATGGAGCGAAAATCATACCCGGAGCGATCCGGTTGTCCAATGAGTTCAAAGAAAATCTCCGGTACACTCTGAAAGATGCGATAAAATAAAGAATCTGTTTTCACAAATCAAATTTAGGGTGGTTTCACGCAGAGGCCGGAGGCGCGGAGAGTTAAACTAAGTCGGGAAATACTTCCTGCACGGCGGGGTGAACTAGTTGATGATTACGGATATTTAAACCTTGGGCCAAGGCAGGATTATTTTCTAGGGCTGAAGTACCTTCTTTAGCTAATTGCAGCACATAAGGTAGAATGCTGTGATTGAGAGCTTGGGTAGCTGTCCAAGGAACAGCTCCGGGCAGATTGGGAATACCAACATGAACTACTCCCTCTTCTATATAGGTGGGATGACTGTGAGATGTGGGTCTCATGGTTTCGATACAACCCCCCTGATCTACGGCTACGTCCACTATCACTGAACCAGGAACCATTTGAGCCACTAAACTGCGAGGAACTAGGAGGGGGGGACGTTTTCCGGGGAGGAGAACCCCTCGTCCATGGGATTTCTCCAAATAGTGGGCACCAAACTGCACGGACAACCTGCCTGCAATCATACTCATTGGCATAAGTAAAGGCAGCTTACCATCCACTGTCACAGTTTCGTAGGCGATGGCCGTTACGCCGCTCTGGAGCAAGTTTTTTGTCAAAACCCTATCTGCTGCTAAGTGAAGGTAAGTAAATAATATATGCTTTTTGTTAAGGTATTTGTATTCAGTGAGTAAAGGTTCCTTGACCTTAACTATAAGTTCTCTTTGCCAAGCTGCGGCGGCACTTTCCACAATAGTAGCCCCTGCCAGTTGGTAATCTTGGTCTGTAAACCCAGCCCCAACCCCTGCCTGAGTTTGGACAAATACTCTTATCTTGTTTTCTGTGAGTACTTGGACGCTGTCTGGACTCAAGCCCACCCGATATTCTTTGTCCTTAATTTCTTTTGGTACGCCGATTTCCATTTTCTTACCTATATGTTATTGCGTAGCTTTGCGTAAGCAACCGCCTTTGGCGTCCCGCAGATGTACGCAGATAAACGCGGATGAACCCTTGATTGCTATAGAATAATAACAAAAGATAATGATTCGGGAAGATTGCTGAATGCGGGTAGCGATTGTTGGAGCAGGGCTGGCGGGGATGGCTACAGCGGTAGAATTAGTGGACGCTGGTGCTACTGTTGAAATATTTGAATCTCGTCCCTTTGTGGGGGGAAAAGTTGGCAGTTGGGTAGATAAAAACGGGAACCATATCGAAATGGGCTTGCACGTTTTCTTCGGCTGCTACTACAATCTCTTTGACTTAATGAGGAAAGTGGGGGCTATTGACAATCTCCGTCTCAAGGAACATAGCCACACCTTTATCAATGAAGGGGGAAGGATTGGTCAACTGGACTTTCGCTTTCTTACTGGTGCTCCTTTTAACGGTTTAAAAGCTTTCTTTACTACCTCTCAGTTAGCTCCTGGAGATAAAATAGCCAACTCCATCGCTCTGGGAACCAGCCCCTTAGTCAGGGGTTTGCTGGATTTTGAGGGAGCCATGAAAACCATTCGGGGTTTAGATGGGGTTAGTTTTGCGGACTGGTTTCGTGGTCACGGTGGGAATCAAGGTAGCTTGGAAAAAATGTGGAACCCTATTGCCTATGCTTTGGGTTTTATTGATACGGAAAACATTTCCGCCCGCTGCATGCTCACTATTTTCATGTTTTTTGCCGCTAAAACGGAAGCATCGGTGCTGCGCATGTTGGCAGGTTCTCCCGCAGAATACCTCCACAAACCCATTGTGACTTATTTAGAAGCTAAAGGGGCTAAGATTCATACTAGATGCCAAGTGCGGGAAATTCTCTTTACGGAGGGAGAGAATACCCAGGTTACAGGAATTGTCGTCTCTTCGGGAGGAGGGGAGCAGGAAACTATTGTAGCTGATGCCTATGTCTGTGCCTGCGACGTGCCGGGAATAAAGCGACTGCTCCCTGAATCCTGGCGCAAGTGGTCCGAGTTTGATAATATCTATAAATTAGATACGGTGCCAGTGGCAACAGTACAGCTGCGGTTCGATGGTTGGGTGACGGAACTGAAAGACCCGGAAAAACGAAAGCAGTTAACTGATGCAGCAGGATTGGATAACTTGTTATATACTCCTGATGCAGATTTCTCCTGTTTTGCCGACTTGGCTTTAACTAGCCCAGAGGATTATTATCGTCAGGGAGAGGGTTCCCTCTTGCAGTTAGTTTTGACTCCAGGAGATCCCTTTATTAAAGAAAAGAACGAGGCGATCGCCCACCACGTACTTGAACAAGTCCGCCAACTCTTCCCTTCGGCTCGAGAATTGAACATGACTTGGTATAGTGTAGTAAAGTTAGCTCAGTCCCTCTATCGAGAAGCTCCAGGGATGGATCCCTATCGTCCAGAGCAAAAAACTCCTGTGTCTAACTTCTTTTTAGCTGGTAGCTATACCCAACAAGATTATATCGATAGTATGGAAGGAGCCACCATTTCCGGGCGTGCTGCTGCTAAAGCTCTTTTAACTAATAAATGATTGGGTCATGAAAACTTTAGCTAAATGGTCCGTAGCTGATTATAATCGCTTAATAGAAACTGGTTTCTTGAGCCATCGCCATGTAGAATTAGTAGCAGGAGAAATCATTGAAATGAGTCCAGAAGGACCGTTACACTACTCCTTAGCGTCGGGTATGGCAGATTATCTCCAAAAGTTATTGAGAGGTTCCGCCCACGTTCGTTTCAATGGACCCATTTCTCTTGTTACTTCCCAACCTCAACCAGATATTGCCATCGTCAAACTACCAAAACGACAATATCGCCATAGTCATCCTACCGCAGCTCAAATTTTTTGGCTCATTGAAGTTTCCCACACTACCCTAGAATACGATACTAATGAAAAGAAGCTAGTTTACGCTCAAGCAGGAATTCAGGAATACTGGGTTGTGGATGTAAATCAACAGCAGCTCAACTTATTCCGTCAGCCCGTTGATAATGACTATCAAATCAAGTCAGTAGTTAGAGAGGGTAATATTACTCCCAAATCATTCCCTGATCTAAAAATTTCAGTCCAGTTTCTCTTGAAATTATAAAATACTGGACGTGTACAACGAAACCAGGATGTCCATGGCTCAACTACCTCCAACTTACCAAAACCGCCAATACAAATTCTTTGCCAAAGTTTTAGCTTGGGTAAAATTTGCCCTCTACAAACGAACCATTCTCCTGCTGACGGTGATGTTTGTAATTGCCATTGTCATATCCCTGGGGAGCATGTCCATGCTATCGGAGAACTTGATTATGGCACAAGCCCTGCAAAATGCCCAACTATCTGCTCTAGCTCTCAACCAAGCCCACACCCTCTACAGCGAAGAAGCGGTTAATCGCGCAAAAACAGTGGAGGGTATTACCGTCAGCCATGACTATGTTGATCACCCGGGAGCAATTCCCCTTCCTGCAACCTACACCATCGAATTGGGTCGCCGCATCAGCGCTAACTCTCCAGATACTATCGTCCGTCTCTATAGCGATTACCCCTTCCCCAATCGCCAAGCTTCAGGAGGTGCTAAAGACGATTTTGAGCGAGAAGCCTTAAACTACTTGCGCCAATATCCCGATAGCTCGTTTTTTCGCCAGGAGAAATTCGGTGACAATCGCGCCTTTCGCTATGCAGAGCCGATCCTCATGGAACCTAGTTGCGTTGCTTGTCACAATACCCATCCTGATAGCCCCAAGAAGGACTGGAAAGTTGGGGATGTGCGGGGGGTGATAGAAATTACCCAAGGAATAGAGCCATTCATGGGACAGACTCGGATGGGTATCAGGGGAATGACCCTCGCCTTAGGGGTGTTAGGGGGGTTAGGAGTCTGTGCATTGACTTTAGTTATAGGTAGGCTACAGGAAACTGCTAAGGAATTAGAGCTAAAGGTGATTGACCGCACTGCCCAACTGGAACAAGCGAACAAGGCCAAAAGTGAATTTCTCGCCAATATGAGTCACGAATTGCGCAGTCCTCTCAACGCCATTCTCGGCTTTTCCCAACTGATGACTCGTTCCCCCAACCTTTCAGAGGACCACCAAGAAAATCTCAGGGCCATTTCTAGCAGTGGGGAACACCTCCTGGACCTGATCAATCAAGTCTTAGATTTCTCCAAAATTGAAGCGGGACGCACCACTCTCTACCCCACCAATTTTGACCTCTATCGCCTTTTAGATGACTTGGATGATATGTTTCGCCTCAAGTCAGCAGATAAAGGGTTGCAGTTGATTTTTGACCGCGCCGATGAAGTTCCTCAATACATCCGCAGCGATGAAGTTAAATTGCGCCAAGTTTTAACTATTGAGGGGTTCGGGGAGCTATAAGTCCCACGCTGTACCCGTAGGGTCAGCGTCGGGATACATGGACTCCCCGCGCTTGTCGATTCCCCTCG
>JACONB010000167.1:0-2201 GCA_014323965.1 Prochloron sp. SP5CPC1
GGAAGACTTAGGGGAAGCGTTGCTAGATTTTAGAGAAGAGGCTGATTTATCCTCTTGGTTCCAATCTCTTGAATAGTAGGGTAGGGTGGGCAATGCCCACCTACAGCTTCTAACTCACAGGAGAAAGTTCCCTCGTTTGAAAGAAAGTCCTCAATAATTCTTCCGCAATTTGGGGACTAGTTAAACCCAAATCTGCTTTAGACTCCTCTGGTTTAGCATGATCTACCAACTTATCCGGTACCCCAAAACGCTTCACAGGTACTAAGATATCATTATCCTGTAATGCTTCCACTACTGCTGAACCAAAACCTCCCATTAAGCAACCTTCTTCTAAAGTAACTACTTTACCAATACTTTGGGCTAGGGGTAAGATTAATTCTGTATCTAAAGGCTTGACAAAACGAGCATTAATCACAGTAGCTGCAATACCATGTTCCTGGAGAATTGCTCCTACTTGCAAGGCTGTATTCACCATGGTACCATAACCCAGGAGCAAGATATCCTCCCCGTGGCGGAGTATTTCCCCCTTACCTATGGGTACAGGTTCCCAACCTTCTTCTGCAAGGGGAACCCCTAAACCACTACCCCGAGGATAACGCATAGCGATGGCCCCTTCAGTATAATTCACCCCCGTCACCACCATGCGTTGCAGTTCTGCTTCATCCTTAGGTGCCATGACTACCATATTGGGAATGCAGCGAAGATAGGCGATATCATACATACCTTGGTGGGTGGGTCCGTCAGCCCCTACAATTCCCGCCCGATCCAAACAGAAGAAGACCGGCAGCTTTTGAATGCAGACGTCGTGAATGATTTGGTCGTAACCTCGTTGCAAGAAGGTAGAATAGATAGTGGCAACGGGGCGCATACCTTCACAAGCCAAACCAGCAGCCAGGGTAACCGCATGTTGTTCCGCAATCCCCACATCAATGTATTGTTGAGGTAGTTTAGCTTGCAGTTTAGTTAAACCTGTCCCCGTACCCATAGCAGCGGTAATAGCGATGATTTTCCGATTATTTTCTGCCAGTTTGGTCAGGGTTTGGGCGAAGACTTTGGAGTAGCTGGGGGGTTTAGGTTTGTTAGAAGGGAGAGCTTTCCCGGTGGTGAGGTTAAAAGGACTTTGAGCATGGTAACTTACTTGATCCTTTTCGGCAATAGAGTAGCCTTTCCCTTTAACGGTAGCCACGTGGACGAAAACGGGACCGGTTACCTTGTGTGCTTGTTGGAAGGTATCTATTAATTCTGCCAGGTTGTGACCGTCTATCGGACCAAAATATTTAAAGCCCAGTTCCTCAATAACTGCTCCTACCTTAGGAACCGCAAGACGCTTCATCCCTTCTTTCACCCGTTTCATGTCTGGGGAGAATTGTTCCCCCAAGAAGGGTAAGTTCTTAAACTGCTCTCCCAGGTTTTCCGAGAGGAACTGGACGGGATCGCTGAGACGGACTTTGTTCAGGTAGCGGGGGATAGCTCCTACGTTAGGGGAGATAGACATTTCATTGTCGTTGAGCACCACCATAATGTTGGTGTTAGGTAAATGTCCAGCGTGGTTAATGGCTTCCAAAGCCATGCCCCCTGTGAGGGCACCGTCCCCAATAATAGCCACCACCTTGAAATCTTCCCCTTTAGCGTCCCGGGCTAAAGCCATACCCAGGGCGGAGGAAATACTGGTGGAAGCATGTCCCGCTCCGAAATGGTCGAATTTGTTCTCACACCGTTTCAGATAACCAGCAACCCCCCCTTTTTGCCGTAGGGTGTGGAAGCGGTTGTATCTCCCGGTGAGCATTTTGTGAGGATATGCTTGGTGTCCCACATCCCAGGTGACTTTATCTCGGTCCAGATCCAGGGTTTGATAGAGAGCGATGGTGAGTTCCACAACCCCTAAGCCAGGTCCCAGGTGACCACCGCTGGTGGCTACTGTTTCTAAATGCTTTTGGCGAATTTGACGGGCTATATCTTCCAGTTGACGCAGTCCGAGACCGTGCAACTGATTCGGATGAGTAATTTCACTTAGGTGCATAGGACCGTCTTTTATAAGATTATCTCGCTTATTGATTATGCCTTACTATAGCACGTACCAGTTAGCAGATCCGTCCCAACGCGAACCTGTAGAACCCGTAGGTTGGGTTGAGGCACGAAACCCAACAACGCAAACTCCATATTAAATTTCGCTTACTTAACATGTTGGATTTCCCTTGCGC
>JACONB010000167.1:2310-7249 GCA_014323965.1 Prochloron sp. SP5CPC1
GTAAATGAGCGCAAAATCCCTGATAAGCCAAGTTACCCATGCACCGATCCATGGGAGTCTCCGAACCCTGTTGAGGACCAAAAGGATCCAACTGAGTCGCTACTACAACTGCTGCTGCATCTTTCTTTTTAGCCTTCTTAAAAGCATGATTTAGCCACTTATGATTTAAGCGATCCCGTTCATCTACTAAGGGTATAACATCTACAGGATCGTCTTGGAGTATTTCGGTGCGCCCATTATCAGTACTAACAAAGTGCTGAGTGACGAAAATGACATCTTCATCCCACCACATGGCGTTTTCCGGCAGTTCATGCTGGGTTTTGTATTTCCATTCTTCCGGGAGGTTCTTTTCCTCACTAAAGAAGACCCGTCGCACTGCCTCCAGACGCTCTAGCTCGCTGGTTGGTTCTGGTACACTAGGGCGATCGCAATCAGTCCAATCGTTGTCTCCAGGGGTGTAAAATACTGGTTTGACCAGTTCCTTCTCCCAAAACTCCTTAGTCTTCTCTAACCAGGTATCAGAACAAGCATTATCAGGACGACCCAGATCCCCCACATGGATCACAAAAGGTAAGTCATCACGACGTCGGATTTCTGGTGCTATATCTTCCGCCAATATCTGTCCGTCGGTCCTTCCGTCGGGCATTGTCACATTATAGGGTATGTCACCGTAGACTGCGAAAGTAACTTCACCGTCCCCGTCTGCTAGGGCAGGGTTTGGGAAAGAAAACAACAGGAGCGTAAAACTAATAAGCAAGGTCAAAAATTGTGTAACCATAGATTGAAATCACGTTGTTATCAACATTTTACTCTTATATCATGATTTGGTTACCTTAAGGAAGGACAGAAAGATTAAGAAAATCTAAATTTTTAAAGAAGATTAGATTTCCTACCCTTTTAAACCCTACTCTGGGCCTCTGCGCCTCTGGGTGAAACTTTTCAATCCCAAATTCTACGCCACCAAGGTTCAGATTCCTCCTTGACAAAATTGTAACCGCAGATACACGCAGATAAACGCAGATGGATACGGATTATCCTCTTCATCTGCTCTCGGTTGCTTACGCAAAGCTTCGCAATCAGAAATTCACCTTGTTGCGAATCTCATTAATATCCCAGCCCGTTAAATTAGCTAGAGTTTGAGCTTCTTGTTCCTGTCGCTGCCTTACTGTCCGTTCATATGCTTCTGCTTCACGACAATTAGTCTCTCCTGTAAAAGGGTGACGAATAATGTACCTTCCCTGGAATAATTGACTATTAGAAGTGGTTTGGAAGCGCAAATCTTCAGCAAATTTAGCTCCTGTATAGCGCAAATGGAGTCTGGTGAGAAAGACATTGGTGCGGGAGGTATTCTCAATCAGCCAAAATACTCCTGCTTGTTTTAATTCTTCTTCAGTGAGGGGGTTATCCGCACAGGGATCGCACCAACTCATATCCCAAGCATATTCTAGAAAGGCAGCTTCTTTATTCTCCCGACGATAAGCAGTGGTAAACATGGTTCGATAAAAGTCGTCGAACTCTTCTTGGACAAATTCCGGTATTTCTACGTTAGAGGGTACTTGAACAGTGCGATAATTGGTTAATTCTATTTGCCCTTTGGGGGAGAGCAGGTAAAGGATTAAATCTTGTTCCCCTTGACTATTGACAGTACCTAAACGAATTGGTAACATGAATTTAGGAGATTCGTAGGCAATTTGCAGGGGACGCAATGCTTTAAACCCGGTATTGGCAAATTCTGCTAGATTAACTTTAGCCACGAAGAATTTCATCTCTTGACGGATATAGGGTTTTAACAAACGACTCACTCCTTTGGGTATTTTGTAGTCGTTTTGTGACAACCATGTTTCCAGTCCATCCGATTCTTCAGCACTGAGAATGACAATGTCGTATTCTCCTACTGTAAACTCCGCTTCTACGGTTACTCCCAAACTAGCATCATTGGCGATTATTCCAGCAGCTTCTGGTACTCCACTATTTAGGAAAGGTGCAGATCTAAAATAAACAGGAGGTTCACAAGGGTTAGGGTCAAAATATTCTACCAATCGGGGGGCGCTAAAACCATCCAGCCGTGCTATAATTTTAGAGTCAGCCACATTAACCTGCTCTTCTTGTAAGATAACAGGTACTGGTACTACTAAAGCAAAGTCTTTCGGTGCTCCTTGGTAATCATTGGCCATAGTAAGAATGGTGCGATTACCGTCTCGGGCAATTGCTACTTGGGAAGCTTGATTATATAATTGGGCGTCAGCAGTAGCCACATAAAAGCCACAAAAGGCGATCGCCTTCCCTGGTAGGAGCAAACAGGCTACCATTATCAAAAGCAAAACTCGTAAAAATCTCATCATCAACTCCTGATATCTCTTATCGTGCATTTGCGGTGGAAGACCAACTAAACCAAGGGGCTGACCAAATATAATCTAACACCACAGTTAAAGGAGCAACAGCAAATAATGCCCAAAAGATGGCAGTAGAGAGATAGAATTGTTCTTGCAGCACAAAAGCTACGACCGCAATACTGATAGCCCAAACTAAGCGACCAACACGAGCATTGGGAATAGAACGGGGATCCGTGAGCATGAAGAAAGCGAACAACAATAGACTCCCATTCATTAATTGATGATACCAAACGTCCCAAGTCCAACCCAACCAGGAGTTACGCAGAGCCATCATTCCCCCATAGGTTAACAGAAAAGCAGCGGAGGTGTCTCCCCGTCCTACCCGCTTCAGCAACATTCCCCCTGTGCAGGTAAACAGGAGCAAATACCACCAATCAGCACCCCATTGTCCTGGAGAAACCCAGGCGTCTTGGGTTAAGATTAAAGCAGCGATAATGCCGAAATTAGCGGGATTGAAAAAATGTTTGCCTTGGTAACAGAAGATGAACTTGCTGGCTATGGCTAGACATGCGGCCATGGCCATGGTACTCTGGTCGTTAGCTCTCAGGAGTAAGCAGAGGGATAATCCGGTAATCATGGCACTGCGCAATCCAGAAAGGATAGTGGAACTGAAAAGATTGAGTGGCTGAAAGTTCCATTCTTGTTGAGCTTTGCTATAGTTAACCACAGCAGCTAGAAACCACTGGGTCAATAAACAGACGGTAATGGTACTCACCATTAAATCCCATCGCAGTGTCCAGTCTCTCGTTCCAATACCGAGAAAGAGAAACAGGGATAGAAACAGGATTTGGTAATCTCGGGCATCTTTTAGCATGATGGTTTGTTTTGATATTTGCTTTATTTTAGTTTAAATGAACTGCTGAACGCTCTGCGCAGAGTGGGATTTTCCATAGGATTAATCCCGTCCTCCTAACACTCCCAACAACATTGAGAGTAAGATTGATAAATCTGCGGGAACCCGATAGAGATTCAAATCTTGAGTAATTATTTGTCCCTCCAGTTGGGCAAACTGCCAAATATTCCCTGTGGTGACTGCGCCATAACTGTTTCCCAATTCCATCATTTCTACGGCAAGTTGGGTAAACCCTCCTGTTAAATCATCGCGCTTTGCTTCAATCACTAACAGGGTTCTTTGGCCCCGAATTAGGTAATCTAAATTGCCTTTCCCGTGCCTACCCGTGAGCGGGTATTCAATATTAAGCCGTACACCTAACTGTTCTATGACTTCAAAAAGAACTGGAGCCACAAGTGCTTCTCGCCGCGCTTGCTCAGACGTTAAGGGAGTCAGCTGAATACGTCGTTCTAAAGATTTTTGTAGGACAGTGGAATCAACGACTTTTGCCCTGGGCAAGTCTATTCTCTCAATTTTAAGGTCATAACCTAGCTCCGCCAAAATTTCTTCCGGCGGTTGATTAAACTCGCTAAATTGGCTAAAGGTATAAATGCGATCGATATCTAAAATAGCCATAGACTGGGTATAGCGCTACGTGCGGGTCTAGGATAGGTTGGGTAGGAGCCGAGGCTAGCCGTTCCCATACCATAAATTACCTAATTAACTACTGTCCATCAGCTGCCTGGCGAACAGTTGTAATGCTCAAATCTAGGGCTTGGGCAATCTGTTCTACAGTCAACCCCAATTTTAACATCCGAAATACTGATTCAAACTTAACTTTTTCTTCAACCTCCTGCTTAATCTTTTCCTCAATCTCCTGCTTAACCTCCTCATTAATTTTTTCCTTAAGAACGTGATATAAATTAGTGTCCTGCCAATCGCTTAACTTCAACATATTTTTCAACTCCTGTCGTTTTTTGTAGCCTAATTTGTAAACTATGACCTTCTCAATTAATTCTATCAGATTTATTTTGAGAGACTCATCTTTCACCTCCTGCTGGGTTCGTTGTATTAATGGCTTGATTTGCTTGCTCGCTTTATCCTCAGATTCCACTACAAATTTAACAATATCTAAGGCTACCGAACCCTTCTCTAGGGGTTCTAATTCATCTAAATAAACTTGCCTTATTTGATTGCTTACCAGCAATGTTTGATAGGGAATGGGTACACCTGGATCGAAACTGCGCTTGGACCACACCACTATTGCTTGCCAATCTCGCTGTGGTTTATATTGACCCAGATAAACAAATACTTCCGTGATTAAGCGCCAGTAGAAATCATTGTCTTTCTGAAACTGTACCTCCAAAAAGTAAATGGGGGATATTTCATCTGTGGGTAAAAATAGGCCATCGATCGTTCTAGCCAGTTCTTTCACCTCTACAGACGTAAACTGATAAGTTTTGGCTAAAGCTGGTTCCTTACCTATTAGTTCAAATAGGAGACTTGGGAAGGTTCGGAAGAGTTCATAGAAAATTGTATCCGTTCTCATTTATTGCTGCTATAGTTTATTAGATAATAACTGAATACCCTAGGAAGCTTCAATTTGTCGCACTGCTGTCAAAGCAGAATAACTAACTCCAGCAGTACCTTCCCCGGGGTGAGTAGAGTCTCCCACTAACCAAAGATTAGGAATAGGAGTGCGAGTAGCAAAACC
>JACONB010000168.1 GCA_014323965.1 Prochloron sp. SP5CPC1
TCCTGAACCCATAAAACCCCATATTACTAAGACTATGGCTATTCTCTTCCCTATTAATTTCATTTTTCCCTTTACTCCTACTAAAATCTGCGCCTCTGCGCCTCTGTGTGAAACAATCCCCTAATTCATAAAAGCCCCAGCCTCAGGTTCTTGCTCCATAGAAATAGGTTCAATATCGGGAAGATTGGCATATTTTTGTTCCCAACCCTTCAACATAGCCTCAATCATTATGGGGGGAATTTCTCCAGGTTCCCGCACTGTTGGAGAAAGGTTCATATCGGGCACAATCTCCATCATGACATTCAGAAAGGAACCAGGAATTTCCCCCTCTTGAATACCCGGAGTCAGTTTCAATTTCAACTGGGCTTTCAGTTGCTGTTGGATTTCTGGATTTATAACACCATGGTGCATAGCTCCATGACTCCCATGACTCCCATGATGAGACATCATATCATCCAACATTTCCATCATAATCCCCGTCATTGCTCCATCCACAGTTTTCAACCAATCGTCATAAACCAAGGGATTGATATTTACCTTAGGAATAGTAAACTTCCGCACCAACTTCTCATCTCCCGGTTGATAACTCATAGCGTCCAAAACCCGATACAGTTCCTTTCGCTTTTGGGCTATCGTCCAACCTGAGTAGACAAAAATATCGTAAGTAATACCGTGGAGCATATGGAGGTTATCAAATACATTAGCCGTTTCTGGAGAGAGACGACTGTAGCGAGGAGAACCTTCCCGACTCAGCAACATGCGCATAGGTGGGTTAGGAATGACATGTTCCCGGAATAGATCCTCCATTTTCTCAATCATCCTATCCTGCTCCTCATCATTACCCCCTATCATCATGGACTCGTAGACAGCAGGATGCCACCAGTGAGCAGCATAAAAGAAATTGTTGTTTTTGGTATAATAATTCCGGGTGAGGCTAAAATAGGGCTTCATCATTACCCCAGCGCGACGCATGGTTACATCTAAAGGAGCGGGACTGAGAACAATATCCTTGTAAGTGGATGTATAGTAGTCATAGACTTCCTCCAGTGCTTGTTCTTTTTCTTCCCAAGGAATACTTTTCGCCGCCATCACATCTTCAGTCATTTCGTGGAGTAAGTGAACCGAGTCAATGGTGCGGAAAAGTCGCCAAGTGGCGCGAGCTGTATAAGGAGCATATAATTCCATTGTCGGCTCAATGCGAGGTGGGTTATTGTAGACAGCAATAATTTCCTCGTAAAGTTTAGTATCCGCTTTAGCGTGATTCTGGAAAGGAGTTAAAAGTAAGACATCGTGGAGTTTACTGTGGGCGAAATGAAGCGCTCCTGCTACCCGGTAACTACGACGATGACGGTTGTAGAAAGCTAGTTGGTAAGGGGTGCGGGGGTGAGCGATGCCATTTCTTTGTTCCCCTTGTAGGGTTTGGGGTACTGCAACTATAGCTAAAGCTGTGGCGATCGCCGCCGTTATGAGTTTTTCGAGCCGTTTACCTTTCATAGTTTTTGAGAGATAATCATTTTTTTGCTTGTTTTTACTCTCTCAAAGAAATATGAAATCCCGATGAAATCCTCCTTTCATTTTCATTTCATATTTTCTTCCTAAACTTGTGCTTTCCCTAGACAAGCAGGATAGAATATGAAATTGAATGCTACCCAGACGAAGTTTGCACTCCAAACTCAACCCTTATTAGCCCACAGTGGACACCAACACGGTACGGAGCACGTTCAAGAAGAGAAAAAAGCCCTTCCCGAAGAACCAACCAGTTCCGAGATAACCCAACCTTCCCAACTCTCAGAACCTGCTAGAATTTCCCATAGCAGCACCAATTTTATCCCCCAACCAGGAGAATTAATCTTATTGTTACTATTAACTTTTCCATGGATCTTATTTTTAATCAAACAGAAAATTAATAATCAATAGTAATCCTCATTTCTAGATTCCCCATTGTGCTATACTAACTATGGTAATTAATAAAGCCTCCCTCCGTCAACTCCACTCTTCCCTTGCACCCATTGTAATTTTGCCAGTGCTTTTGACACTCATAACAGGTTCCCTATTTCAGGTGGCAGTACTCACTGGCAAAAGTAATGAATTTAGCTGGCTGTTAGAATTGCACCGAGGTAAATTTGGTCGGATTAACTTAGAAATGATTTATCCTTTTCTCAACGCTTTCAGTCTTTTAATGCTATCATCAACTGGAATAACTATTTGGTTCCAAACCAGACAGCGTCGTCACAAAAAATATTAACAACCATGATGACTTTCAGAGACAGACTTTTGTTTCCAGCAGTTTTCTAAGAACTGTATTCTGTATTTATACAAAAACCTGCTGGGATTCCAAACCGACTGTGAGTTAAAGAGAGGTTGGTTGAAGTATTCCCAAATAGGGAGGCACAATAGTTTTAGTTTCCGGTTCATCATTATATAATTTCCAGAATTGGTTTATTTATTAAAGACAGCTTTCATAGAAAGCCCTTTATTACTATTATGCCAAAAGTACCTTTCGAGCTGGTAGCTAGTATTGCGGAATATTAACTTCCCCCCGTCCCTAACTAAGTAATTTTACTCACTACAGCTGCCAAACCAAACTCAAAATCCCCAAACTGCTGCTTATTCCCGTAATAAGAAGCTCACAGAGACACAGAGGCGCAGAGGGATCAGTCATATCTCTTTGCAGCTATAACGCTTGTTTATACGTTCTCCGTGCCTCCGCGCCTCTGCGCGATTTGTAACTAATTTTCAAAATAATTAACACTTCCTTGTAATATCGATGATAATGTTACCCCCAAAGTCAGGAATAGGAGCAGCAGGTTTAGATAACTGCACCCGCACTTGCTTAATGCCATCTAATTGTAAAATATCCTCAGCAATAACAGCAGCTAACTTCTCCACTAGGTTAAACTTAGCCGTTTTCACCAGCTCCTTAACCCGGGCGATCGCCTGTCGATAATCCGCAGTATCTTCTAGATCATCGCTTTTTCCAGCCTTGGACAAATCCAGCCATAAAGTGAGATCCACCTCAAACCATTGTCCCAATACCCGTTCTTCTTCTAAAAACCCAGTGTATCCATAGCAGCGAATACCCTCAATCCGAATCGAGTCCATTGTCATTACCTATTCTTTCCTGTACCTTTTCCCTATGTAGCTTGTTTTAAAGGAAATCCCAAACTTTCCCGCTGTTGGAGATAACCTTGAGCTACAAGACGAGCCAAATTCCGAATTCTGCCAATATAGCGAGTTCGTTCTGCCACAGCAATAACCCCCCTCGCATCCAACAAATTAAAAGTGTGAGAGCACTTCAGCACATAATCTAAACTTGGCATTATCAAAGAGCGCTCTATCAGATCCTTTGCTTCCTCCTCATAGAGAGCGAAAAGCTGAAACAGTTTTTCTGGATTAGACGCAGAGAAATTATAAGTGCACTGCTCAATTTCCCCTTGTAGGAAAATATCCCCATAGGTAATCCTGTCGTTCCACTGAATCTTCACCATAGCATCCACATCTTGAAGATACATGGCCAAACGCTCCAAACCATAGGTAATCTCAATGGACACCGGACGACAATCAATGCCCCCACACTGCTGGAAATAAGTAAATTGAGTAATTTCCATTCCATCCAGCCACACTTCCCAGCCTACACCCCAAGCTCCCAAAGTGGGAGACTCCCAATTATCTTCCACAAACCGAATATCGTGATTTTCTGGTTTAATCCCCAAAGCTGCTAGAGAATCCAGATATAAATCCTGGATATTTTCAAGTGAAGGCTTAATCAACACTTGGTACTGGAAATAGTGCTGAAAGCGATTGGGATTTTCCCCATACCGTCCATCCGTCGGACGGCGACAAGGTTCCACATAGGCTACAGCCCAAGGTTCTGGTCCCAGAGCACGGAGAAACGTATGGTGGCTCATAGTGCCAGCGCCTTTCTCGGTGTCGTAGGGTTGGACGATGCAACAGCCGCGATCGCCCCAAAATTGATTTAATATGGCAATGATTGTTTGAAAATTAGCAGGCACGTTTGAATAAGATTTAGGCACACTTCCCCTCATAGTATAGCGCTTCGCTCTGGTGTGGGGAAATTTAAACCCCGTAGGGGTTTTATAAGTGCTGCGAATCCTAGGTATATTTTTCGATAATCAGGGTTTCAGCCCCTTGATTAACAATTCGTTACAATGCTTGAGACCATGTTCCCCCTTCCCGAAACAAAAATTAAAGTTACTCTCATAATATGTCATAGTGATATTTTGAGGTAAAACAGCCTGGTGGCAAGAGTTATAGCGATTATGAAGATTATAAGTAACCGCAATTCTATCCAAATTTAATCTAGCTAAGATGAAAATTTCGCAACAATATGTAATAATTCTACATGTTGGCCAAAAGAAAGCACATTTAAATGAGTAGCATTCAAGCACAGTATAAAGCAACAGATAAAGCTTTCCACGTTGAAGGCTACGAGAAAATTGAATTTAGCCTGATGTATCAGGATGGGGCATTCCAGATTGGCAGCACCGAGATTGCCAACAGTTACAAGGAGTTTGGGCGTTGCCTCATGGTTGTGGATGAGACGGTTTACCAACTCTATGGGGAGCAAATCCGCCAATACTTCCATCACTACCAAATTCAGCTCAAGGTTTTCCCCATCACCATTAAGGAAACCGATAAAACAATCCAGAGCTTTGAGAAAATCGTAGATGCTTTTGCCGACTTTGGCTTAGTCCGTAAGGAACCCGTGCTCGTAGTGGGTGGGGGTTTAATTACGGACGTCACCGGATTTGCCTGTTCTGCCTATCGCCGCAGTAGCAACTACATCCGCGTTCCTACCACATTAATTGGTCTCATTGACGCCAGTGTAGCCATTAAAGTTGCCGTCAACCATGGCAAATTGAAGAATCGTCTGGGTGCCTATCACGCATCCAAAAAAGACCTGCTCCACACCCATTTCGGCTATCTCAATGGAACTCCTGAACTGCGAGAAATAGCCCATAAAGTGACCTACGACGCCATCGACACCATGTTGCAGCTGGAGGTGCCCAACCTCCATGAACTGGACTTAGATCGGGTAATTGCCTATGGTCACACCTGGAGTCCCACTCTGGAACTGGCTCCAGAAATTCCCATGTACCATGGTCACGGCGTCAATATTGACATGGCACTGTCCGCCACCATTGCCTGTTTGCGGGGATACATCACCATCCAAGACCGGGACCGGATCTTAGGACTCATGAGCCGTATTGGTCTAGCTTTGGATAGCCCCTACCTAACCCCGGAACTCCTCTGGAAAGCAACCCAGTCTATCACCCTCACCCGAGATGGTTTGCAGCGAGCAGCGGTTCCCAAACCCATTGGAACTTGCTACTTCATGAATGACCTGAAAAAAGATGAATTAGAGCGAGCCTTGGTGACCCACAAGGAAATTTGCAGCACCATGGCTCGGGATGGAGATGGAGTTGACATGTACATGACCTTGGATCAACCCAAGGAAAATAGACCTGTTTTGGTTGGGGCATAAATTTCATGGCAATTTCTAGACCCGTTACACCCCTGGGTATTCTGGCAGAAAAGTTAGCAAGATTAGCCCACCAGGTAAAAGAGACATCAGGTATTCCAACGGACATAGCAAAAGCCATCGCTGAATGTAATCAGTTAGCCTCCGGCTTAGATCCCTACCTGGAAGCCTGCACCACCAGTCCATCCAAATCTTTAGTCGCCTTAGAGGACAAGACCAAAGCAGAAGACTGGAGCCAGCGTTTTTCTGATGGAGAAACTGTACGCCAGTTAGAACAGGAAATGCTTTCTGAGCAAATTGAGGGACAAACTTTGAAAATGATTGTCCACATGACCAAAGCCAAAAAGGTTCTGGAAATAGGCATGTTCACCGGCTATTCTGCCCTGGCTATGGCGGAGAGCCTTCCCCAGGACGGGCAACTCATTGCCTGTGAAGTAGATAGCTACGTAGCCGACTTTGCCCAAAACTGTTTCCAGTCCAGTCCCCATGGTAGCAAAATTACCGTTCAGGTTGGTCCCGCTCTAGATACTATGCATCAGTTAGCTAATCAGAGACAGTCCTTCGATTTAGTCTTCATTGATGCTGACAAAAAAGAGTATTGGGATTACTTCCAAGTGCTCTTAGATAGGAATCTCTTGTCCCCTGGTGGATTTATTTGTGTAGATAATACCTTATATCAGGGACAAGCCTACCTAAGCAATGGTAACCGTAGCCCCAATGGGGAGGCGATCGCTAACTTCAACCAACAGGTAGCCGCAGATAAGCGGGTTGAGCAGGTTCTCCTGCCCCTGCGGGATGGATTCACCATCATTCGACGAATTTAATACAATAGTAGGTTGGGTAGAGCGCAAGCGTTACCCAACTTATTATTTCAGCTCATGTAAAAAAACATAAACTATTTATATAATGCACCACTTTGTAAATAAAAGTAAACTTATTCTCAAAACCCTAGGAACCTTTTTTTTACTCCTGGTAATCTTTCCCTTTTCTTCGCTCCTTGTGGGGATTTCACTGCTGTGGAACTTAATTACAGCCCCCTTAAAACAAAAGGTGACAACTCCCTACCCACAGCAAATAGTGATGTTAACCGGGGGTAAAATGACCAAAGCCTTGCAACTAGCCCGCTCTTTCCAGGCAGCAGGACATCGGGTAATTTTAGTAGAAACCCACAAATACTGGCTCTCAGGACATCGTTTTTCTAGAGCCGTAGATCTATTCTGTACCGTACCAGCACCCGAACAAGATCCAAAAAGCTATTGTCAGGGTCTGCTAGACATAGTAAAAACCCACAAGGTAGACATCTTTATTCCCGTTTCCAGTCCCGTAGCCAGCTACTATGATTCCCTCGCCAAGCCATTACTTTCCAACCATTGCCAGGTATTCCATTTTGATGCTCACATCACCAAAATGTTGGACGACAAATTTACCTTCTGCCAACAAGCCCAATCTCTAGGTCTCTCTGCACCCAAGTCATTTTTAATTACGGACCCCCAACAAATTCTCAAATTTGACTTTGCAAGAGATGGCAGTGAGTACATTCTCAAGAGTATTCCCTACGATTCAGTCCATCGTTTAGACATGACAAGACTCCCCTGTCCAAACCTAGAAGAGCATATTAGTAAATTACCCATCAGCAAAGAAAAACCCTGGATTATGCAGGAATTTATCCCAGGTCAGGAATACTGCACCCACAGTACAGTGAGAGATGGAAAAATTCGCCTCCATGGATGTTCCCAGTCTTCAGCCTTTCAAGTAAATTACAAACACGTAGATAATCCAGCAATTTACAACTGGGTAAAAGATTTTGTTCAGGGATTAAATTTGACCGGGCAAATTTCCTTCGACTTCATTTTGGACCCACGAGGTCAAGTTTATCCCATCGAATGTAATCCCCGAACCCATACAGCCATTACCATGTTCCATGATCATCCCGGGTTAGCCGACGCCTATCTCAAATCCCCCGTCAATCTCGATGCTCCACCCATTGAACCCCTACCCCATAGTCCCAATACCTACTGGCTATACCACGAATTGTGGCGATTAACCGAAATCCGTTCTTGGCAGCAACTACAAAATTGGCTCGAAAAAATCACTCAGGGAACCGACGCCATATTTAGAGTAGATGATCCCCTGCCATTCCTCATGGTTCACCATTGGCAAATTCCCCTCTTGCTCCTCAAGCAGCTCTACCAGCTTAGAGACTGGCTGCGCATTGACTTCAATATTGGTAAATTAGTGGAATTAGGGGGGGATTAGGGTGCGAGTTCTACATATGGTAGGTTCCATTGTCTCAGACTTTTACTACCAGCTCTCAATGGTATACGCCAAAGAAGTATTGCAGCCCCCCAGTGTTAGTAATTACTACGCAGTTGTAATACCCGGAGGTTTTTGGCAGTTAGGGAAATCCTTAGATTCCCTATCAGAGAAACTTTCCCTCCAAGAAATGATTTCCCGGCTACCAGAAATTGACTTAGTAGTGCCTCATATGTTCTGTCCACCTGGTATGTTGGAACAAGGAGCAGATCCCGGAAGCATTGCAAATAGGCTTTCAATTAGATGACACCTTATTAGTAGAAGAGTACATCCCTGGAAGAGAACTTCGGGTAGCCGTAATTGAGCGTCAGGGTCAGCTGTACGTCCCAGCCATGATAGAGTACCTAGTCACCGAGTCCAACCCCATTAGAATCCTACAGGATAAACTCCAACTCAAACCAGACGGAACCCCAGCTTGTCAGCCTGAAAAACCAGTAGCAACACCTGTCTGTCCCGCAGTCGTCACACCAGAACTATCAGAAAAACTCGCCCATGCTGTCAAGAAGGCTCATGTCGCTCTCGGCTGTCGTCATTACTCCTTATATGACTTCCGGGTCCACGCCGAAACAGGTCAACCCTACATGCTTGAAGCCGGTTTATTCTGGTCTTTCGGCAAAATCAGCATGATTTCCAGGATGATTCTTGCTGACGGCCAGAATTTAGAGGACATAGTCATGGAGTTGTGGAATAACATATCCAGCTGTCCTTCCCAGAGAGGTAAAATCAGCGTAAGAGAAAGCTTTTAGCCACTTTTATCTCCCCTCAATCTAGCAGAACCTATCCATCAGCCAAAAAAAATTTTTAGAACCTCTATCCCTTGTATATCAAGGCTGACAGCCATTAAGCTTCTCGTTAAAATCAGAAAAATAAAAAAAAAAATTGACTAATTTTGAGCATTTTGAGCCTTGAAACAGCCAAAAACCTCACTCAGCATAGATTACAAGAAATAAAAAAAACTTGGCTCAAAGGGTTGACAATCCAAAAAAGAGTTGTTATATTAGTAAATGCGCGGTTGAGGAAGACCTCCCAACAAGCGACCCGAACCTAGAAAAAATTATAGTTTGAAAGTGACTATCTTGCCCCCTGATAAGAAATAAATCAGGGAAACGAAAAGTTCTCCGAAAATCAAACTGTACCGTAAAGGTAAGTTTACCATGGAGAGTTTGATCCTGGCTCAGGATGAACGCTGGCGGTATGCCTAACACATGCAAGTCGAACGGTGCCTTCGGGCATAGTGGCGGACGGGTGAGTAACACGTGAGAATCTGCCTCAAGGTCGGGGACAACAGTTGGAAACGACTGCTAATACCCGATATGCCGGAAGGGAAAAGATTTATTGCCTGGAGAGGAGCTCGCGTCCGATTAGCTAGTTGGTGGGGTAAAAGCCTACCAAGGCGACGATCGGTAGCTGGTCTGAGAGGATGAGCAGCCACACTGGGACTGAGACACGGCCCAGACTCCTACGGGAGGCAGCAGTGGGGAATTTTCCGCAATGGGCGCAAGCCTGACGGAGCAATACCGCGTGAGGGAGGAAGGCCTTTGGGTTGTAAACCTCTTTTATCAGGGAAGAAAATTTGACGGTACCTGAAGAAAAAGCATCGGCTAACTCCGTGCCAGCAGCCGCGGTAATACGGAGGATGCAAGCGTTATCCGGAATCATTGGGCGTAAAGGGTCCGCAGGTGGCTATTCAAGTCTGCTGTCAAAGCCAGTGGCTCAACCACTGAAAGGCAGTGGAAACTGAGTAGCTAGAGTGCGGTAGGGGTAGAGGTAATTCCCAGTGTAGCGGTGAAATGCGTAGAGCTCTGGAAGAACACCGGTGGCGAAAGCGCTCTACTGGGCCGAAACTGACACTGAGGGACGAAAGCTAGGGGAGCGAAAGGGATTAGATACCCCTGTAGTCCTAGCCGTAAACGATGGATACTAGGTGTAGCTTGTATCGACCCGAGCTGTGCCGAAGCTAACGCGTTAAGTATCCCGCCTGGGGAGTACGCACGCAAGTGTGAAACTCAAAGGAATTGACGGGGGCCCGCACAAGCGGTGGAGTATGTGGTTTAATTCGATGCAACGCGAAGAACCTTACCAGGGCTTGACATGTCGCGAATCTGGGGGAAACCTCGGAGTGCCGAAAGGAACGCGAACACAGGTGGTGCATGGCTGTCGTCAGCTCGTGTCGTGAGATGTTGGGTTAAGTCCCGCAACGAGCGCAACCCTCGTTTTTAGTTGCCATTTTAATGGCTCTCTAGAGAGACTGTCGGGGACAACTCGGAGGAAGGTGGGGATGACGTCAAGTCAGCATGCCCCTTACGCCCTGGGCTACACACGTACTACAATGGTTGGGACAAAGGGCAGCAAACCCGCGAGGGCAAGCGAATCTCATCAAACCCAGCCTCAGTTCAGATTGCAGGCTGCAACTCGCCTGCATGAAGGAGGAATCGCTAGTAATCGCAGGTCAGCATACTGCGGTGAATTCGTTCCCGGGCCTTGTACACACCGCCCGTCACACCATGGAAGCTGGCTACGCCCGAAGTCGTTACCCTAACCCTTAGGGGAGGGGGATGCCGAAGGTGGAGCTAGTGACTGGGGTGAAGTCGTAACAAGGTAGCCGTACCGGAAGGTGTGGCTGGATCACCTCCTTTACAGGGAGACCTGTAGGTCGAGGGGGGCAAGGGAAAGCTTTCAAACTGTAATAGGTTTACGGGAGTCATGGGCTATTAGCTCAGGTGGTTAGAGCGCACCCCTGATAAGGGTGAGGTCCCTGGTTCGAGTCCAGGATGGCCCACCTGTATGGGATAATATTCTAGCATTGGCTCTGAGTTATAATAACAAGAGAGAATGCTGGAAAGAGTTTCCAGCCAGAACCTTGAAAACTGCATAGAATTAAGAAGAGAAAGTAAAGATCGAGCTACAAAGAGCTAACGGTGGATACCTAGGCACGCAGCAGCGAAGAAGGACGTAGCGACCAACGATATGCTCCGGGGAGCTGGAAGCAAGCATTGAGCCGGAGGTTTCCCAATGGGGCAACCCTAAATACGGTTTACTGAATACATAGGTAGACGCGAGCGAACCAGGCGAACTGAAACATCTTAGTAGCCTGAGGAAGAGAAAACAAAAGTGATTCCCTCAGTAGCGGCGAGCGAAGGGGGAGTAGCCTAAACCATCCACTTCGGTAGATGGGGTAGTGGGACAGCACAACGAGATTGGGAAAATTAGACGAAGCAGCTGAAAACTGCACCGGAGAAGGTAAAAGTCCTGTAGTCGAAAATGGAACCAGATCAGCTGTATCCCGAGTAGCACGGAACACGAGAAATTCCGTGTGAATCAGCCAGGACCACCTGGTAAGGCTAAATATGTCTGGGTGACCGATAGAGAACAAGTACCGCGAGGGAAAGGTGAAAAGAACCCCGGGAGGGGAGTGAAATAGAACATGAAACCGTTAGCTTACAAGCAATGGGAGTCCGATTGAACGGATGACCGTGTGCCTGTTGAAGAATGAGCCGGCGACTTACAGGCGGTGGCAGGTTAAGGCGTAATTGCCGAAGCCAAAGCGAAAGCGAGTCCGAATAGGGCCATAGTCACTGTTTGTAGACCCGAACCCGGGCGATCTAACCATGTCCAGGATGAAGCTTGGGTAAAGCTAAGTGAAAGTCCGAACCGACCAATGTTGAAAAATTGGCGGATGAGGTGTGGTTAGGGGTGAAATGCCAATCGAGCCCGGAGCTAGCTGGTTCTCCCCGAAATGTGTTTAGGCGCAGCGGTAAAGCAGATTCAGATGGGGGTAAAGCACTGTTTCCCTAAGGGCTGCGAGAGCGGTACCAAAGGGAGGCAAACTCAGAATACCATTTGAAGCTTTGCCAGTGAGACGGTGGGGGATAAGCTTCATCGTCGAGAGGGAAACAGCCCAGACCACCAGCTAAGGTCCCCAAATGAACTCTAAGTGAGAAAGGAGGTTGGAGTCCCTAGACAACCAGGAGGTTTGCCTAGAAGCAGCAATCCTTGAAAGAGTGCGTAATAGCTCACTGGTCAAGGGCACCGGCGCCGAAAATGAATGGGGCTAAGAGTTCTACCGAAGCTGTGGACTTACTACGTAAGTGGTAGGGGAGCGTTCTGTGTGGGGTGAAGCACTAGCGGCAAGCAGGTGTGGACGGCACAGAAGTGAGAATGTCGGCTTAAGTAGCGCAAACATTGGTGAGAATCCAATGCCCCGAAACCCTAAGGGTTCCTCCGGAAGGCTCGTCCGCAGAGGGTAAGTCAGGACCTAAGGCGAGGCCGAAGGGCGTAGTCGATGGATAACGGGTTAATATTCCCGTACCATAAAAGGTTGGTACAGGAGGACGAACAAGGTTAAGGCCATCCGGGTGATGGAAGTCCCGGTGTAAGTAACTGAGGTGATGAGATCTGGCGAAAACAGACTGAGCTGAGGTGCGAGTCCGACAAGCTACGGCTTGGAAGTGGTCAAGGTCATGGTTCCGAGAAAAGACCTAACTAACATAAATCATTTATGCCTGTACCCTAAACCGACACAGGTAGGGTGGTAGAGAATACCGAGGGGCGCGAGTTAACTCTCTCTAAGGAACTCGGCAAAATTACCCCGTAACTTTGGGAGAAGGGGTGCCCCCCTAGGGGGGTCGCAGTGAAGAGGCCCAGGCGACTGTTTACCAAAAACACAGGTCTCCGCGAAGTCGCAAGACGCAGTATGGGGGCTGACGCCTGCCCAGTGCCGGAAGGTTAAGGAAGTTGGTCAGTCTTCGGATAAAGCTAACGACTGAAGCCCCGGTGAACGGCGGCCGTAACTATAACGGTCCTAAGGTAGCGAAATTCCTTGTCGGGTAAGTTCCGACCCGCACGAAAGGCGTAACG
>JACONB010000169.1:0-4911 GCA_014323965.1 Prochloron sp. SP5CPC1
AGTTTCAACGTCCGAAACCTGAATAGATAATATAGGGAAAATTCTTGCCGGAGGAGATTTGATGAGTTTGAGCTTACAAAGTATTGCCGTGGATATGGGCTGTTTTGTCCTCGCTTTTATTGTTGCCAGTTTACTAGAATATTGGGTACATCGCTTAATGCATTATTCCCCTAGGTTTGGTAAACGTCACCGGGACCACCATCGCCGCAATGAAGGACAAGGAGTTATTTGGGAATTTCGCGACTATGTTAAAGGCGCTTGTATCCCCATGTGTACCTTGTTCTTAATTAACCTATCCACAGGCATTTCTTGGCTTTTGGGTGCTCTAGTCTATGCTGCTTTCTCAGCCTACGCTCACCAGCTCCAGCATGAAAACCCCACTAAATGTTTCTGGATGAAAATGCCCGTTCACTATGTCCACCACAAGTATAACCAATGGCATGAAAACTTCGGTCTGGCAGTAGATTGGTGGGATAGGGTCTTCGGAACCTATAAACCCACGGAATGGCGAACTTCCGAGGAAGAGAGTCAAGCAGAAAAGGGTTATTGGCAACTTCGTTGGTGGTGATGGGTTTCACCCAGAGACGCTCCGGCGCAGAGGAGAGGGGGAGATTACCCACCCATCGCCTGAGATTATTTTAAAAAAAGAGTATTATGAAAGTGATGAGCAAAAACAAAAAATTTCAATTGGATTTCGATCCCGAAGGTTTCTGGGATTGCACTTGGCAAGACAAATATTGCTGTGGTGGTGACTTGGAATTCTGCCTTGATCTGGTTTATAACTACATCGAAAGTGAGAACCGAGATCTAGATGTAATTAGATATCAATTACTTACGAAAGGTTACGCCAGTGGATTTTGGTGGTCAATTTGGTATGATACTGATCAGTTGGACGAAGAGACAGACGTAGATGATGATTTTGATTATGATAAAGAAGTATTATGCTATTATTACCAGGATCCTGATTGAAAGCGATCGCCTTCTATCTTTCCCGAAAGCATAAACCGCAGAGATTCACAGGCTAGAAGCCTATAGCACAGAGAGAAAACACCACAAGCATTCATTGTTAATTGCTCGTTGCTATACTTTACGCCTCTTTTAGTTTAACAATTTCCCTTGCTACGTTTTTGGGTTGGTTCATATCAACTGTTATAATTTACTTTGATTTTTAATTGCTTGTTCTATTTCAGAGTTAGGAACTTGCTTTTCTTTCTAATTTAATAGAATTTAGTTTGAACTTTAGGAGGAAGATTATCAATAATCGGAACATTTCCTTTTTTATCTTGGTTTTCTTGTTCTGCTAGGATAGGACGACTCAGTTACTTCCTCTTTCAATTGCTCTCCGATTGCATCCTCAACTATATCCAAATCGTAATCCATTTGCAATCAAGCGCCAAAATCGTGGCGACATATTAAAATAACGAGCTAAACGAAGGGCTGTATCTGCGGTAATCCTTTGTTTGTCATGAATGATTTCGTTAATCCGTCGTGGTGACACTAGTAAAGCCAGAGCGATTTGATTTTGACTTAGATTCATTGGCTTGAGAAATTCCTCTAAAAGTACTTCACCCGGATGGATTGGTATGAGCTTATCTTCCTTCATTTTGTCACCTCAATGATAATCAACGATCTCTACGTCTAAGGCACCCGGTGCAGCACAGGTTGTGTGATTCGTTAGATTCTTACCTACAAAATGCAATAATGGATGAGATTGATTCTCCTGCCAGAGTCCAAATGTTAACATTCTTTACAGCCTGCCTATTGAATAGATATCCTCTTGATTATCAATCACCACTTTATCGCCATTCCAACTCAATGTTAGTGATTGAATATTTGTAATGTTAACAGATCCAATATCTTGAATAGCAGGCTTAATATATTTCTCGATGAATACGGATATAACGCTTCCTGCTTGCTGTTTCATATGATTCCAAGCATCTTCACCTTGGTAAAATTCTCCTCCACACTTGAGGAACGCATCAGAAAGTTTTGTTAAACGGGCAGATGGGGTTGGATCAAGAACAAGTAATATAGGACGATAACCAGCAGCCTGACTTTCTCTAGGAAAAGACAGTTCTTCGCCAAACCTCCCCTGACCACTAGCAGCAATTGTTACACGCAATTTGAGTTCATAAGCAGTTTTGTTTGCTGGGATAAGGCAGTCCACTTGTCGTCCTTTCAGGGTTGGCTGTCCTTCCGAGTCTAATCTCTTAATGGGAGAGTTTCTTGCTCCTATTGACTTTCCACCTAAACAACTGGCAATAACTGGCTCAAACAAGTACCCTGTTTCTTGAGCAGATCGATTATCAATGTCATAAATCCATTTGCGCCAAATCATCCAATTTGCCAAAAGCTTCACATCACAACATCCATACTCTAATAAAACCCTTGGAGCAATCTGTTCCATGTTGGGTAATGGTTGTTGAGACAAGATACGCTTATATTTAGCTCTCCTTCTGTGTAAAGCTGAAAAATTTTCGATATATAGGGAGAAATCATTATCTTTTTCAATACACGAACGCAGCGAATCTAAAATTATATCTGCGCTCAAATCTTTAAATTTTATCTGCTCAAACCAATTGAGGTTGATTTGGTAGTAATTTGAACTGGGCAAATTAACTGGTATAATACCTAGTTCTTGATAAGACCAACCTAAATCACAAGTTGCCATACAGATTAGGGCGTATACCTCTGAATCAGAAATCGTGACTTGGGAATCGCCATTTCCATGCATCTTACACTTTGCGAATACAGTCTTAATAAAAACTGATGCCATGATTTAACTTAATAGAGTCATTTGCTTGCTTTGATTCACTTCTAGTAGAGCATACAATAGTTTTTCAGTAATCCTAAGTGCTGGACTCATAGCATTTGCCTTAGTAAGGGTAAAACCCAGTAACTTTCCTGGGATATTCTTTCCTTGCTCAAATCCATATTCATCTCTGATATGTTTTGCGACTATATATGAAATTAACGGGGGGATAGCATTTCCTATTTGCTGTATTTTTACTGAGGAAGTACCAGAAAATAGAAAATCATCTGGAAAGCTTTGAATTCTAGCTGCTTCTCTGATTGTTAATGGACGATCCTCATCAGGATGAATAAACTCTCTTGTTGCTGCCCCAGTAATTGTTAAAGAAGGTTCATCAAAAAATAAACGTTTTAATCCTGAAGGTGGGCCGCCTCTTTTTTCAGTAGACATGCCATCCATAACTCGTCTATTTGCCCGTTTTTTAAAGGACTCATGCTGTAAATCAATCGGCAAATCTTTCATGGTTTGACCTGATTTCAGTGATCTAATTCTCCTAAGCTGTAAATCGGTCATATTTGGTAAAAAATGCTCTGTAACTTCCCTAGCTGTGCCTCGTAAATATTTTTCCCATGAACTCATCGCGGGTGAAGTATAAACAAGTTTTTCTTGATTACTATCAGATGGCTTTGGGAGACCAGTTATAGTATGCCTCAACGTCACACCGGAGTATCGAAATATTTTTCCATAGGCTCCTATTTTAGGTTTTGGAAATTTGAAATCAATACCTAATCGATTTCCTAATATCAAAACTCTTTTCCGTCTTTGGGGAACACCATATTCTTGAGCATAAACTTTCTCAATTCGGATTTGATAGCCCCATTCAATAAAAGCTTTTACTGCTTCGTAAATATATCTCCCTTTGTCGGAGGTTAATAATCCCTCCACATTTTCCATAAGGAACCATTTCGGTTTGATAGTCTGAAGAACGTAAATATATTGCTTGAGAAGGGAATTTCTTGGATCATTCCAAAATCTTAGACCTGCTGTGGAAAACCCTTGACATGGGGGTCCACCAATCAGAATGTCCAGTTCTCCAACAACTAAACCTAGGCGTCGGAGTGTCTTATTGAAGTCTAAATGGCGTATATCTGCTTCTATACAATTAGTCTCAGGGAAATTCGTCCTGTAGCTACTGATAGCTGCCTTATCAATGTCAGAAGCCAATAAAATTTCGTAGCCTGCTTGCTTAAAACCTAACGAGCAGCCTCCTGCTCCGCAGAATAAACTAAGCGCTGTGTGACCCATCTAATACTAATTGCTACCGTTTACATCAAAGATAGAGCAATATGCAGCGTCTGTCAAGCCAAACCCCACACCCCTTCACTCGCAAAAACCAAAACTTGCGCGATCTGTGGTAACAGATCTGGCGGGCGGGGCACCTTAGTGCCCCACCCCCAGATCGCCTAAACCGCCTCCTTACAAAATCAAGATTTGTTCCAAAAACTTGACACGCCCCAATATTCTAGAGAGAAGACAAAAATTGCATCCAGGTAGTTTACTCCAGAATACATCCATGATAAGGTAAAAGAAGCAAAATTTTACATTCAATTAAGACTTCCCCCGTTGGGGCACAGATCCAACCACCAAATAGACAAAAGCATGGTAGCGACAAAAGAGAAAACAAACACTGGTAAGATTACCCAAATCATCGGTCCTGTAGTGGATGCTGAATTCCAGGCAGGCAAAATGCCCCGGATCTACAATGCCTTGAGAGTGAAAGGCAAAAATGCCGCTGGACAAGATGTGGCAGTCACCTGTGAGGTGCAGCAGTTACTGGGGGATAACCAAGTACGGGCTGTAGCCATGAGCAGCACAGACGGTATGGTGCGGGGCATGGAGATAGAAGACACAGGTGCCCCTATTAGCGTTCCCGTGGGTAAAGTTACCCTGGGTCGGATTTTTAACATTTTGGGGGAACCAGTAGATAATCAGGGTCCAGTAAATACCGAGGAAACTTCTCCTATTCACCGACCTGCACCCAAATTAACGGATCTGGAAACCAAGCCCACGGTTTTTGAGACTGGTATCAAGGTCATCGACTTACTGACTCCCTATCGTCGTGGCGGTAAAATTGGTCTGTTTGGTGGTGCTGGTGTGGG